>NZ_JBEOZN010000114.1:0-32659 GCF_040298085.1 Streptosporangium sp. NPDC001681
ATTCCCAACCAACCGCCCTGGCAAGGGAGTTACGCAATTCGGCCGCGGTGAACGAGTCGAAGCCCAGCTCGAAGAAATCACGTTCGAAATCGACGCCGGGACCCCCGCCACGGGGTGGTCGTGAGTCAGCTCTTGAAGGCGTCCTTGACCTTCTTCGCGCTGTCCTTCGCCTTCTCTCCGGCCTGCTTGAGGCGGCTTCTGGCCTGGTCGTCCTTGCCCCTGGCCGCAAGGCGCTCGTCGCCGGTGGCGCGGCCCACGCCTTCCTTGATCTTGCCCTTGGCCTCTTGCGCCTTGTTGGAAAGCTTGTCGTCGGCACCCATGGTGTAGTTCCTCCCGTTTTGTGGAGTTTGGTCCACGCAGTCCCCTTCTCCGCTGTGGCAGGGAGTAAACATGCCCGGTCCCGGACTCGGCCGGACTCGGTGCCGATCGGCCGGTGGCAACGCCCCTGTGGCACGGGCAGGCCATCGGAATCCGGCCCAGGGCGTACCCGCAGGACGCCGTGGCACGGGTCTGACGGAAGGGGCGGAGACGGTGTGGTGGGCATCACGTGTGGCGGGATCGCCCCGCCGCCGTACCCCTGGACCAGGAGGTCGCTTCCGCCTTCGGGCGTCGCGCGACGAGGGTGAAACACCCATGCCTCACGAGTGAAACCGCCGTCTCCGGCGTGAAAACGAAATGACCGGTTCTCCGCTTTCAGCGGAAAGCGCTCACAGCGAACGAACGGAAATCATGCTTCCGGGCGGGGCTAAGGTCACGGGTATTCGTTATTCGCAAACCTCGGGTTCGGAGTAGGTGGAGAACATGAGTGGTCCCCGGATCGTCCCCGAAGACCAGTTGTACCAGCGGCTGCTGCGCAAGCGGATCGTCGTGCTCGGCAGCGAGGTGAACGACGAGGTCGCCAACCGGATCTGCGGGGAACTGCTCCTGCTCTCCGCCGACGACGAACAGCGCGACATCTGGCTCTACATCAACTCGCCCGGCGGTTCGGTGTCGGCGGGCATGGCCATCTACGACGTGATGCAGTACATCCCCAACGACGTCGCCACCGTGGCCATGGGCATCGCCGGGTCGATGGGGCAGTTCCTGCTCTGTTCGGGTGCGCCCGGCAAGCGTTACGTCCTGCCGCACGCCAGAGTGATCATGCACCAGCCCTCGGGAGGCCTGGGCGGCACGGCCGCCGACATCGCCATCCAGGCCGAGCAGATGCTCTACACCAAGCAGATGATGCGCGAGCGGATCGCCTTCCACACCGGCCAGCCACTGGAGCGGATCGAGGAGGACTGGGACCGCGACCGCTGGTTCACCGCCACCGAGGCCAGGGACTACGGTTTCGTCGACCAGGTCATCAGGAACACCAGCGAGGTGGTGTCCGAGAACTGATATTCCGTTCCCGAGGCGATTTTCGCTCGGGATGGTTTTCACGGAGAGCGACCCTGCTCTCAGCGTTTCGCCTGGAATGGCGTGGCTCCGTTTCTGGCCGCTATCGGAAACGGAGCCACGGGGTAAAGCGACGTCGGTCGTTCTCCGGCACTTCCTTCGCTCTTCCCCGGCCGTTCGGCCGGGCTTTTCCAGCCGCTGCCCGAACGCACTCGGCCGCTCCGTCAGCGGTGGCAGAGCAGGCAGCGTACGGCGTGCTCGAGAGACTCGGCGTCGGTCATGGGCGAGGGCCAGGGGAGCCGGATCAGGGCCGGGTCCTCGACGCCGCAGCGGACCGTCGCCCCGAAGCGGTCGAGTTCCCAGAGCCAGGCTCCCGGCACCGGCTCGGCGAGCAGGGAGCCCAGGGCGGCTTCCAGTTGCCTGCGATGGGCGCCGTTGACGTGGTGGAGCATGCGCTCGGCCTCGCCCATCAGCGGGTCGGGGGCGGCGCCGAGGTACTCCTCGGCGTCCAGCACACCCGACTCGGGGCCGGTCAGATAGATCACCCTGCCGACGTCGACCCGTAGCAGCCTGGGGCCGTCCGTCCCCTCCAGCACCTCGAACAGCGCCTCGTCGGGGCAGCGCTCGGCGATCGCCACAGCGGTCCGCCGCACCTCGGCCGCCGGCACGGCCTGCGCCCATCCCTGCACCTTGAGCAGGCCGCGCGAGAACTCGTGCTCCCCCAGCGAGCGGTTCGACGTCAGGTCCACCGTCACCACGGGCTCGTCCCGGGCGCCATAGAGCGGGTCGCCCGGCAGGACGAGCAGCACCGGCCGGCCGGCGTCGTCCACACCACCTCTGGCGGGCATCGCGGGGCTGGTGCCTCCGGCGATGGACACGTGGGTGGGAGCGGCGCCGGCGGCGAGGGTGCGGACCCGCTCGGGGATCGGCGGAGCGGTGACTGGCTGCATGGACCGGCTCTCCTTGAGGTCGGGGAGAAACTGCTGTATAAGATTAGCCTTGCCTAACTAAGGTAAACCTAACCATAGAGGAGCGAGCGTGCGCTACACCGGACCGAAGGTGCGCCTGTCCCGCCGGGCGGGCGTGCCGCTGACCCGCAAGGCCGTCCGATACTTCGAGGAGCGCCCCTATCCGCCGGGTGAGCACGGTCGCAAGACCAACCGGCGGCAGACCGGTGACTACGGGCTGCGATTGATGGAGAAGCAGAAGCTGCGCTGGTACTACGACGTCTCCGAGCGCCAGATGCGTCGCTACTGGGACCTGGCGCTGCGCGGCGGTGGCCGTGCGGGCGCCGAGCTGGTGGTGCTGCTGGAGACGCGCCTGGCCTCCCTGGTGCTACGTTCCGGCCTCGCCCCGTCCATCTACGCGGCCCGCCAGTACGTCGCCCACGGTCACATCACCGTGGACGGCCGCAAGGTCGACATTCCCAGCTACCTGGTCAGGCCGGGCCAGGTCGTCGCGGTGCGCGAGAAGTCACGCCGGATGCAACCCTTCGTCGCCGCCTCCGAGGGCGTGTACGCGGACGAGAGGGTCGCCGCCTATCTCGGCGTCGACCACGCCGAGCTCCGCTTCACCCTGCTGAGCCGCCCGCTGCGCGAGCAGGTCGTGGTCCCGGTGGACGAACAGCTCGTGGTGGAGTTCTACTCGCGCTGACCTGACGCCCGTCAGCGGCGCCGGCCCGCCGCCTTCCGGGTGGCGGGCTTTTTCGCGCCGTTGCCTCCCGCGCCGTTGTTCCCCGTACCGTTGCTCCCCGCGCCGTTGTTTCTCGCGCCGTTGTTCCCCGGCTCGCCGTTCGCGGCCGTACCCGGACCGCTGCCGCGCGTCGCGGGGACCCGGTCCCGCAGTTCCCGCACCTCGGCCCGGAGCGAGGCCAACTCGGCGAGCACCGTTCTCCCCAGTTCCGCGGTCGCCTGCACGGACTCCTCGGCGTGTTCCTCCTCCATCGCGCTGACCACCACCGCGATGAACAGGTTCAGCACCACGAACGTGCACACCAGCATGAACGCCACGAAGAACACCCACGCCTCCGGGTGCTCGTCCATCACCTCGCGGGTGATGTCGGACCAGGCGTCCCCGGTCATCATCTGGAACAGGGTGAACAGCGAGGTGGGCAGGTCGCCGAAATACTCAGGAGCGGTGCCGTGATAGAGCTTCGTGCCCATCACCGCCGCGACGTAGAGCACAAGTCCCAGCAGCAGCACGATCGAGGTCATCCCCGGCACCGCGGTGAGCAGTGCGGTCACCACCTTGCGCAGGCTCGGCACCACGGAGATCAGCCGTAGCGCCCGCAGGATCCGCAGCGCCCGCAGCACCGAGAGCCCACCCGCGGTGGGCAGCAACGAGGCCGTCACGATCGCGGCGTCGAACAGGTTCCACGGGTTGCGGAAGAACCGCCAGCCCTGGGCGTAGAGCTTGACGGCCAGTTCGGCGACGAAGATGTAGAGCGCCAGATGGTCGATCACGGTGAGCACCGTGCCGTACCGTTTGACGGCCTCGGCCGAGGTCTCCAGCCCGAGTGTGGCCGCGTTGATCACGATGACGGCGGTGATGAAGTGCTGGAAACGGGACGTTTCCAGCACGGCGCGGAGACGCTCGCGCGTCGGCACGGGTGGCTCCTGAGGGGGTCGGATGGGTCGGATGTCCGAGGACAAGCCAAGATCGTAACGCGTTGACGGCGGTTCGGTTCCGCCAGGGGAGTCGGGCCAGGTCAGTGCGGGGCGCTCGGTGACCTGACGCAGTAGCCGCCGATGCCCGACTCCAGGAGTTCGAAGGCGCGCTCGGCCTGCCGTCGCAGGTCGGGGGCGATGGCGTCGAGGGTCTCGCCCGCGAGCATGCGCTGGACGGCGTGGACCATCAGCCCGCGCAGCACCGCGCAGATCTGGGCGGCGGCGAACGCGGGGGTGAGGTCGTCGGGGTCGGCGTCGGCCTCGTCGGCGAGCGTTCTGGCCAGGACCTGCTCGCGCGCCTCGTTCATCTGAATCCTTTCAGCGTGGAGATCCCGCCTTCAGGCGTGGGGAGGAAACGTGGCCTGGGGCCACAGGTTGGGGAGTCGAACACCTGCGCGAGCTCTAACCGGGCGTGCAGGATGTGAGGCATGGCGCAGACCGTGAAGCGGGCCTACAAATACCGCTTCCACCCGACCCCCGAGCAGGCCGAAGAGCTTGCCCGGACCTTCGGCTGCGCCCGCCTGGTGTACAACAAGGCGCTGGAAGAGCGGAGTCGCGCCTACACCCTCGAAGGGCGCCGCGTCTCCTATGTGGAGTCGTCGGCGGCGCTTACCGAGTGGAAGCGCACCGACGAGCTGGCGTTCTTGAACGAGGTGTCCTCGGTGCCGCTCCAGCAGGCGCTGCGCCACCTTCAGGCGGCGTTCACGAACTTCTTCGCCAAGCGCGCCAGGTACCCGACGTTCAAGTCCCGCAAGAAGTCCCGGACCTCGGCCGAGTACACCCGCTCGGCGTTCACCTACCAGGGCGGCCGGCTCACCTTGGCGAAGATGAACGGCCCGCTGAACATCGTGTGGTCGCGCCCCCTTCCCCAGGGCGCGGAGCCGTCCACGGTGACGGTGAGCAAGGACGCGGCCGGGCGCTGGTTCGTCTCCATCCTGTGCCAGGACACGATCCGCCCCCTGAACCCGACCGGCGAGGCGGTCGGCATCGACGCGGGAATCACCGCGCTGGTCACGCTTTCCCGTCCGATCCTGGGGGTGACCGACGCGGACGGCAAGGTCGTCAACCCACGTCATGAGCGCGCCGACCGGCGCAAACTGGCCCGCGCCCAGCGGGCGCTGGCCCGCAAGGAGAAAGGTTCGGCCAACCGGCGGAAGGCGAAACTCACGGTCGCCCGGGTGTATGCCCGCATCGCCGACCGCCGCCGCGACTTCCTGCACAAGCTCACCACCTCGATCGTCCGCGAGAACCAAACGGTCGCGATCGAGGACCTCACCGTGCGCAACATGGTGAAAAACCGGAGCCTGGCCCGCGCCATCTCCGACGCCTCCTGGCGGGAAGTGCGCATCATGCTGGAGTACAAGGCGCAGTGGTACGGGCGGGAGTTGCTGGTCGTGGACCGGTGGTTTCCCTCCTCGAAGCTCTGTTCCGCCTGCGGCGCCATTCAGCGGTCCATGCCGTTGAACGTCCGGACGTGGGAGTGCGCCTGCGGCGCTGCCCATGACCGGGACGTCAACGCCGCGAAGAACATCCTCGCCGCCGGGCTGGCGGAGAGGTGAAACGCCTGTGGAGGGCTGGTAAGACCCGACCTGCGAAAGCGGCGAGGGCACGGCCCGGTGAAGCAGGAAACCTGACCCGTGAGGGTTGGAATCCCCCGGCTTCAGCCGTGGGGAGGAAGTCAACTCTCTGATCCGGGCGTTGAGTGAAGGGCTCTCGGCGACCATCCGGGTGAAGGCGTCACTGCTCTCGTGGAAGCCATAGCGATGGTGCCGCGTGTCTAGCGCGTCGAGAAAGTCACGGCGCAGTGCCTCCAGCGCGATCTCTCCCTGCCCGCGCTCCCGCACCATGGAGACCAGGGAGATTGTCGGGTTCCTCGGTCCCAACGGTGCGGGAAACGCGATCGCGCTCGTCATGGACCCCAACGCGTTCGCGCCGGTCATGAGCACGGCGGTGGTCCCGCTGGTCCTGCTGTCCGGTGCGTTCCTGCCGATGTCGATGGCGCCCGGCTGGCTGGACGCGCTGTCACGCCTCACACCGTTCCGCTACGTGCTGGAGGCCATACGTGAGCTGTTCGTCGGCCACTACGCGACGATGACCGTGGTCGTGGGCGTCGCCGTGACCGCGGTCCTCTCCGTGGTCTGTGTCTCGGTGGGCACCCGCGTCTTCAACCGCGAGAACGCCTGACCATCGAGGACATCTACCGTGCCCGCGACGTCAAAGGGGTGGCCGATGCCTGACTACGGACATGATCCCAAGGTGGCCGAGCCGGTCCGGCGGTACGCGCCGCGACCCCGGTCGGCTCTGAGGCACGACGACCTCCGGGGACCTCAGGCCGGGGGGCCGTACGGCTCGATCCTCGGGTCGGCGTAGGGGCCCTCGCCCGCCGCGGGGTCGACACGGCGGGCCGCGGCCTCGGTCACCCGCAGCCCGTACAGGCCCTGATCGGGGTCGATGAGCACCAGGCCGTAGCCGGTGTCGACCTCCTCCTTGGGCAGTCCCAGATGCCGCATGGCCTGCGCGAGCGTCGCGTCGGGCGGGAGCCGTACGGTGATCAGGAGCATGACCTCACGGTACGCGCTCGGCGCGGCGGCGCAACGAGGCGAGGATCCCGGGAGTGTCGACGGCGCCGTGGGCGTGGCCGGTCAGAGGCGAGGAGAGAGGCGGAAGACGCGCAGTTCGCGGTCGGCCGCCCGCTCGGTGTAGCGGTCGTAGACCGGCCAGGCCCCGACCAGCCGTGCCCAGGCGTCGGCCCGTTCGTCGCCGGTCAGCAGGCGGCCGGTGACCGGTGACACCCGGCCCCGGAAGCTCACCGTGGCCTCCGGGGTCGCGATGAGGTTGCCGCTCCAGGCGGGGTGGTTCGGGCGGCCGAAGTTGGAGCCGACCAGCAGGAAGCCGCCGTCGTCCTCGGGCAGGCAGGAGACCGGCGCGACGCGCGGCTCGCCGCTTTTGCTGCCGGTCGTGGTGAGGATGAGGGTGGGCAGCATCTGGTCGCTCAGCACGACCCTGCCCCGGGTCAGGCGGTGCGCGGCCCGGTCCATCCTGGGCACGATCCCGGGGGCGATCCTGGCGAAGGCGTCGGTCGCCGACAGCCACTGAACGAACGGCCTGAGCATCCCGATGAGGCGTCGGCCCACAGCGATCTCGCAATCTCTCGCCCCGATCCGGCGTGCGCCCCACCGTAAGACGTAGCAAGCGCTAGGTCAACCCCCGGGCGCGGGAGTCCGGCAGCAGGACGCCCGAGCCCGGCGTCCACGACTTCTTCATGGATCGGGGCTTCGCCGCGCGGGGCACCGGGGTCCTGACGAGTCAGGCGTGGTTCGGCCGCCTACGCGGCGGCCCCCGGGCGAAAGGCCGGCCGGGGGACCGTACGGCTCGATTCCCGGGTTCTCCTTCTCCGGCGGCCCCAGGTGCCGCTCGGCCTGCGCGAACGTCGCGTCGGGCGGGAGCCGTACGGTGATCGGGAGCATGACCTCACGGCACGCGTTCGGCGCGGCGGCGCAGCGAGGCGAGGATCCCGGCGGCGTCGACGACGCCGTAGCCGTGGTCGTGGTCGAAGCCGATGTCGCTCCGGTCGTCGGCGGTGCGCCGGAGCAGGGTGCGCAGCTGGGCGGGGGACAGGCGGGAGGAGGACCACCGGGTGCGCACGGCCGCGACCAGGCCGGCGGTGACGGGGCACGCGGCCGAGGTGCCCGAATCCGCCTCGTCGTCGCCGAAAGCCCGGGAGCCGGAGAAGTGGGTGTAGGCGCACAGGTCCGGCTTACGGGCGACGAGGCGGCCCGGCCCCTGGGAGGAGTAGCCGACCCGCTCGCCACGGGTGTCGACGCCGCCGATCGACAGGACACGCGGGTGGGAGTTGGCGCCGGTGATCGGCCGGTCCGGGTACGCGCACCGGCCGTCGGGGCAGTCGCGCCCGCAGTTTCCCGCGGCGAACAGCACGTCGGCGCCCGCCCGCTCCAGGCTGGAGACGATCAGGTTGAACGGGTGGGCCGGATTGTCGGAGTAGTTGCCGGGGTGGCCGACGGGGAAGTCCCAGCTGGGAGAGAAGGAGCCCCAGCTGTTGCTGACGACCAGGGACCGCGAAGCGGCGGGCTGGGCTTCCAGGACGGTGCGCAGGTGGGCGAAGGCCGCCACCGCGTCCGACAGCAGGCCGTCCAGGGCCGAGCCGCCGGGGCGCCGGGAGAGCAGCACCGGCATGTCGATCAGTGACGCCCTCGGGGCGGCGATGAGCGCGTCGAAGGCGCACATCGTGCCGTGGTCGACGGGGAACTCACCCGCCCTGCCCTGCACCCCCGACGGTTTCCAGCTGCGCCGCTCGTCGACGGTGACATCGCGGCCGAGGTGCCGGGCGACGTGCGCGGAGTTGATTCCGGTGTCGAGCACCGCGAGCGCGACGCCCGAGCCGTCGAGGCCGTCACCGGCCAGCTCGGTGACGTGGAGCAGTCGCTCCACGTCGCGCCAGTCGCCCACCGGGGGCGTGCCGCCGCAGGTGAGGCCCCGCTCGATCACCGGGTCGGCGAAGACCCCCACGACGTCGGGGCGGAGCGTGGGCAGCAGGGTGATCCGGGTGGATGTCTCGTCGTCGGAGATCTCCCCGCGGACCAGGACGGAGGCCTCGTCGGCGGCGAAGGAGAACGTCAGCGGCTGGTTGAGCGAGAGCGGGTCGCCTCCGGCGCCGGGCACCGGGCGGGGTACGACGACGGGCGAGAAGGAGGGGTCCACGACGACCCCGGGCAGCAGGTCGGCGACGTCGGCCGCCGCCGTGCTCACCGAGGGGTCGGCCACGGCCGCGACGACGTCGGGAGAGGGGCGGAGCTGGAGCAGGACTCGCATGTGCACCACCGGTACTCGGGGGGATCGGACTTCACCACATTCCTGCATTCACCTCGAGCGCGTCCAGCCGTTGAAACCGCCCTCTATCAGGTTTCAAGTGTCCAATCGGTGCAAATGGTGGGCGCGGATTTCCTTCCCTGAGCGAGTACCGGTCACTAGCGTTGGACGGCATGACCGCAGCGGCGGAGACGACGCCAACCTCCCATTCCGATGTCCGGCACACGCACTGGCTGGGCACCCGTCCCAGGCTGATCGTGGCCAGTGGTTTCATGCTCTTCCTGGAACTGGCCCTGATCCGGTGGACCGGGTCGAACATCGTTCACCTCAGTTACTTCACCAACTTCGTCCTGCTGGGATCCTTCCTCGGCATCGGGCTCGGCTTCCTGCGGGTGGGGCGCAGCACCCGGCAGCCCTACTACTCGCCGATCGTGCTGGCGGTCCTGGTCCTGGTCGTGCTGTTCTTCCCGGTGACCGTGGACCGCCAGACCGAGGGCGTCCTGTACTGGACGAGCCTGAGCGAGAGCGGGCCGCCCGCCTGGCTGATCCTGCCGGTGATCTTCGCCGCGGCGGCGATCGTGCTGATGGGCCCGGCCGAGCTGGTCGGGCGGTGCTTCCCCGAACTCGAACGGCTGGAGGCCTACCGCTACGACCTGATCGGCAGCCTCAGCGGCATCGGGCTGTTCACCGCGCTGTCGTTCCTCAGCGCGCCCCCGGTGGTGTGGGGCACGATCGCCGCGATCGCCTACGCGGTGCTGCTCTGGCCCCGCAGGGTCTGGGCCCGCGTGGCGCTGCTGGTCCCGTCGCTGGTCATCGTCGGCGCCCTCGCGATGGAGACGCTGACGGCCGGGGCGCTGTGGTCGCCCTACTACAAGGTGACCTACGTGCGCGGCTACTGGAACGACGTGCCGCTGATGGACATCAAGGTCAACGGCATCCCGCACCAGCAGGCCACCCCGGCCAAGAGCCGCCTGGAGTGGGAGCGCCAGTACGCCCTGCCGTACGAGCGGGCGGCCTCCGGCAAGCTGGACGACGTGCTGATCGTGGGCGCGGGCAGCGGCACCGACGTGTCGATCGCGCTGTCCAAGGGCGCCAAGCACGTGGACGCCGTGGAGATCGACCCCAAGCTGCTCGAACTCGGACGCTCCTACCACCCGGACAGGCCCTACGACGACCCCCGGGTCACCACCCACGTCACCGACGGCCGCGCCTTCCTGGAGAGGACCTCCGGCAAGTACGACCTGATCCTCTTCGCGCTGCCCGACTCGCTCACCCTGGTCTCCGGGGCGAGTTCGCTGCGGCTGGAGAGCTACCTGTTCACCCAGCAGGCGATGGAGGCCGCCAGGGACCACCTCAAGCCCGGCGGCGCCTTCTCGATGTACAACTACTACCGCGAGACCTGGTTGGTGGACCGCCTCGGCTCCACCATGCAGGCCGCCTTCGGCCACAAGCCCTGCGTCGACATCGTCAGCGAGACCGGCCAGCAGGCGGTGATCACCGCGGGTCTCACCACCGAGGCGCAGCGGTGCGGCTCCGAGTGGGCGGGGGCGACCGCCGACACCCCGCCGCCGACCGGTGACGACCGGCCCTTCCTCTACCTGAAGGACCAGACGATCCCGCAGATCTACATCATCACCCTCGGGCTGATCCTCCTCGTCAGCCTGCTCGCCGTCCGCGCCGTCGCCGGCCCGTACCGCCGGATGCGCCCGTACGCCGACCTCTTCCTGCTCGGCGTGGCGTTCCTGCTGCTGGAGACCAAGAGCGTCACCGGGTTCGCGCTGCTGTTCGGCACCACCTGGGTGGTGAACGCGATCGTGTTCGGCGGGGTGCTGGTCGCCGTGCTCGCCGCGGTGGAGGTGACCCGCCGTTTCCGGGTGCCGTCTCTACCCGTGATGTACGGCGTGCTGCTCGCCGGGCTGGTCCTGGCCTGGCTGGTGCCCAACTCCTGGCTGCTGGGCCTGCCGCTGCCGCTGCGCGCGGTGGTCGCCGTGGTCGTGGCGTTCCTGCCGATCTTCGCGGCCAACGTGGTGTTCGCCAAGCGCTTCGCCGACTCCGCCGACGCCACCGTGTCCTTCGGCGCCAACCTGCTGGGCGCGATGGTCGGCGGCTGCCTGGAGTATCTGGCGCTGGTCATCGGCTACCAGGCACTGCTGATCGTGGCGGGTCTGATCTATCTCGGCGCCTTCGCCCTGCTGCCCAGGACCGCCAGGACCGGCTGAGCCGGGGACGCGACGGTCCCGGCGGGCGCCGGTTCGACAGAGAGGTACGGCCGGTCCTCCCCGGGGAGGACCGGCCGTACCGCGCGGGGTGATCTGCGCTCAGAACCCGCAGGCCTCGTCCAGGGACTGGGCGGACTTGCCGTTCTGGGTGGGGGTATGACTCGGCTGGACCGCCGTGCTCCTGGAGGGCTTGGGCGTGGCGGTGGATGTCGCGCCGCTCGCGCCGGGGGAGGCGGTCACACCCGCGGCCTGGGGGCGGCGGGCGGGCCGCACCGACTGGCGCAGCGTCCTGGCGGTCGCGGTACGGATCTTCTGCCAGTCCGGCGAGCCGGTGTAGAACTCCGGCGGCACGAACTGGAGGCTGACGATCCTGGCGTCCTTGACCTTCAACCCCAGTTCGGTGATGTGCTCAAGCAACTCGCGGGGAATGTCGGTCTTGGCGGACTTCTTGGCCACACTTGCGATCTTGGCGAAGTTGGTGAGCACCACCGAGGGGGTGGCCTGCTGGGCGAAGGCGCCGATGACGCAGCGCTGGCGGGCCATCCGGGAGAAGTCGTCACTGCCGACGCGGGAACGGCCGTACCAGAGCGCCTCCTCGCCGGAGAGCTTCTGGTATCCGGCCTTGATGGTCCCGGCGGTGCCGTAGAGGCCGCCCCACGGGACGTCGTGCTCCACCTTGATCTTCAGGCCGCCGATGGCGTCGACCAGGTGGGCGAAGCCGTACATGTTCACCAGGGCGTAGTAGTCGATCTTCAGATTGAGCGTGTAACCGATGGCGTCCATGAGCGCCGCGGGGCCCCGCTGCCCCGTCTTCTTGCCGGGCATGACCTCGGGGTGGTCCTCGGCGTACTGCCAGACCTCGTTGAGCAGGCCGCCGTTGGGCAACTCGCGCATGAAGCCGTTGGGGAACTGCTTGGCGAGCGCGGTGCCCGGTGTGAAGCGGACGTGCTGGAGGTTACGGGGAAGGCTGAACATGGCGGTGTTGCCGGTCGCGACGTGCACGCTGGCCACGTTCATGCTGTCGGTCCGCACGCCTTCCCGGTTCCCGGCCCCGTCGCCGCCGATGAGCAGGAAGTTCACCCGATCGCGCCCGCCCCACGGGTCCTCGTGCTTGACGGGGGCGGCGCTGGGATTGCCCGCGTTGCTCTCGAAGATGCTGTTGGCCGCCTCCTTGAGGGTCAGCACGGTGCTCGCGGTCAGCGCGAACGGCGCCATCACCGACACGCACAGCACGCCCACCGCGATGCCCGACACGATCTGTCCCCTGCCGCTGAGCCTTTGCGGTCCCAGGGAGATGTAGGAGAAGAGCACCAGCAGGAACCAGGCGATCGCGCCGGCGATGGCCAGGGTCGCCCCGGTCATCAGTGTGCTGTCCCGGGCGACGAAGCCCGCGTTCCCTTCGCCGCTGAGGATGAGCGCGCCGACCAGGATGGCGAGCAGTAACGCACCGAAGATCGTTAGCAGAATGTATCCGACGCGGCGGCGCCCCGATCGCAGGTGCGCCGCACCGGGGAGGATCACCGACAGCGCGGTCCAGCCGATGAGCGCGCCGACCGTCAGCGGCCTGGCGAAGCGGGGCCGTCCCCCGGCCGGGCGGGACGGTCCGGCGGGCCCCGGACCCGCCCCGGCGTGCGAGAGGGGTGTCCCCTGCCCGTCACGCGTGCCCTGTGGAGGAAGCGTCTCCTGTCCGTCGGAGAGACCCCGCGGGCCGGGCTGAGCCTGCGGGGGGAGCGTCCCCCGCCCGCCGGGGGCACCCTGGGCGCCGTCGGACACGTTGTGGACCTGAGGCGCGGGAGGGGGGGCCTGCGTTTCGGCCGGACCCTGCGCGCCGCCGTGGCTCGCACCGGAGCCCGCCCCGGAGCCTCCGCCGCGGCTCCCGCCGCGGCGCCGGGGGCGCCGTTTCCCGCTTTCGCCGGCGAGATCCCCCGAGTCTTGCCCAAGGTGCATCGTCACACCGCTTCCTACTACGTTTTGCCCCGGTCCACCTGGCAAAACAGCCAAGGCTCCCCGATTGAACGGAATTTGCCAGGATTCTAGTCCCCATACCTGGACATGACAGACAGATGACCAATCTACGGTAAATGGTCTCTTAACCTATGACGCCAGTACGGGGTCGGTGCCGGCCGGATGTCGCACCGCCATGCCCCGTTCTTCTCGCGGCCGGTACGGACACCGGTCGTCGCTCACCGGAAACCCCTGGTCACGGGGGTGCCGCGAGGCGGGGGCGGGGTTTCCCCGGCCGGTGCGGTGCAGGTCGAGGGCGGCTCGGAGTCGTTCTTACGGGTGGTTGCCGGATGTGGTCTGTCCCCGTGGCGGAGGGGGTCGTTCGTTGGCTGCCAAGCTGTCTCCCCGCGAACCTGAGCTCCCGGTCTGCGCTACAGGCCCGGACCTTTGCCAAATTTGGGGCGTAAGCATACTGATTTATCATCCGTCACGGATGTCGCTGCGTTCGATTACATTCCGAAATCAGCCGAGGTGATCTCCGCGATGTGCCGGACCGATCCGGGGCTCGTGACCTAGCTTCAAGTCATGAATCTGCAGCAGCTCCGCTATGTGGTCGCGACGGCGGAGCATCGCACCATGACCGACGCGGCCAGATCGCTGTACATCGCACAACCCGCGCTCTCCCGTGCGATCAGGGATCTGGAACGAGAGCTCGGGATGACATTGTTCGCGCGTTCCGGACGTGGCGTGGTCGTCACGGCACAGGGGCGCCGGGTGGTCAAGCTGGCCAGGGAGGCACTCGATGCCGTTCGCGAGATCGAGGCACTGTCCACGCACGGCCACACCTCCGAGGCGGAGCTCCGCATCGCCTCGATACCCAGCCTCGAACCGGGGCTGGCCGGACGCCTTCTCCCCGCGTACACCGCGGAACACCCCGGGGTACGCATTCAGATTGTCCGCTGTGACGGGCGGGACGGCGTGGTGAGCGCCATCAGGGACCAGCGGGCCGACCTCGGCCTGACGGACCTGCCCGTCCCCACCGATCTGGTCAGCCACCCGCTGGAGCGCCAGGAGATCGTGCTGATCTCCCCGCCCGGCGTGGACCTGCCCGACCCGGTGCCGGTGAGGAGACTCAACGGCATGCGCCTGGTACTGCCGGTTCCCGGCAGCTCCCGGCGCAGGGAGTTCGACGCGCTCTTCGCCAAGCACGGTGTGGCCCCCGTGGTGGCGACGCAGCTCGACGAGCGAGGCAACTGGCTGAGCACCGTCCGTTCGGGTACGGCCTCGATGCTCTGGTACCGGGGGATGGCCGAGCAGGCCGCCCGCGCCGGACTCGTGGTCCGCACCCTCGATCCCTCGGTCCGCCGGGTGATCGCCATCGTTCACGCGCGACGGCGGCTGCCCGCCATCGCCCAGGAGTTCCTGTCCGTGGCCGAAAGTGGGTCGGCCGCGTAGGAGCCCTGAGGCTCGTCAGTTTTCCCCAAGTTTCCCCCAGAGGCGGCGCAGGTGGGAGCGCCGTCCTCTCCGACACCGGGCTATAGGCTCGGTCTCGATGACTACTCTGCACCTGCGAGGCCGTGAGTTCCGGCCCGGTGAGTTCGCGATCATGGCGGTGGTCAACCGCACCCCCGACTCCTTCTTCGACCGGGGAAGGACCTACGGTTTCGCGGCGGCCCTGGAGGCGGTGGACGGCGCCGTCGCCGGAGGCGCGGACATCGTCGACATCGGCGGCGTCAAGGCGGGTCCCGGTGACGAGGTCGACCCCGCGGAGGAGATCCGCAGGGTGGCCGACCTGGTCGCAGAGGTCAGGCGGCGCCACCCCCGGCTCATCATCAGCGTCGACACCTGGCGTGCGGAGGTCGGCGAGGTCGTCGCGGAGGCGGGCGCCGACCTGCTCAACGACACCTGGGGCGGGGTCGACCCCAACCTGGCATCCGTCGCGGCCAAGCACGGCATCGGCCTGGTCTGCGCGCACGCGGGACGGGTCGCCCCCCGCACCCGCCCGCACCGCATCGCCTACGCCGACGTGGTCGCCGACGTCATCGGCTACACCGTCGACCTCGCCGAACGCGCCGTCGCCGCGGGAGTGTCCAGGGAGTCGATCCTCATCGACCCGGCGCACGACTTCGGCAAGAACACCTGGCACTCCCTGGAGATCAGCCGTCGCCTGGACGAGATGGTCGGCACCGGCTGGCCGGTGCTCGTCGCGGTCTCCAACAAGGACTTCGTCGGTGAGACCCTCGGCGGGCTCCCGGTGGACGAGCGCCACGCGGGAACCATGGCCACGCTGGCGGTCTCCGCCTGGCAGGGCGCCCGGGTGTTCCGGGTCCACGACGCCGCGTCCGCCCGCGCCGCCCTGGCGACCGTCGCCAGGCTCCGGCGATGACGCGGCGCGTCAGGAGTAGATGACCGACAGGAAGCGGATCAGGATCGCCTCCCGGCGGTCGGCGGGAAGGGCGTCCAGGACGGCGTTGACCACGGCCATCTCCGGCTGGCCGGAACCGCCCAGATCCACCCCGACCGAGGCCGCCAGCTCGCCGAAGGTCTCGTCGTCCAGCGTGTCCAGGTCCAGTTCCGCGATCAGTTCCACCAGCCCCTCGGGCAACCGCGCGGGGCCGCGCCCGCGGGCCGCCTCCGCCGCCTCCGCGATCACCTCCAGCATCGCCTCGACACCCCGCAGGGTCACCCCGGTCACCGTGATGTGGATGTTGGCCGGGATACCCGCGTACGACAGCTGCGGCTGCAGGAACCACCCCCGCTTCCTGGCCTCGTCGGACAGTACGAACACGTCCACCTCGTCCGAGCCGAAGGCGACCAGCGCGGACTCGGGGTCGCCGAGCACCCGCAGCCCCGGGATCTTCGCGATGCCCTCGCGGAGCATGCGGGCCGCCGCCAGGGTGGTGCGGCCGAGTTCCAGGTAGCCCTCCCTGCCCAGGGCCTGGAAGGTGGCCCACGCGCCGCCCAGCGGGCCGGCGGACTTCGAGCTCTGCACCGTGGCGTTGATCACCGTGTAGCCGGGCCACGACGCCGAGGCGAAGTACGCCCGGCGCCGCAGTGCCGGGTCGGCGAACAGCACGACCGACGCGCCCTTGGGGGAGTAGCCGAACTTGTGCAGGTCGCACGAGAGAGACGTGACCCCGGGAACCGACAGGTCGAAGGGCGGAACACTCGCCCCGGCCTCGCGCAGCCACGGCAGCAGCCACCCGCCCACGCAGGCGTCCACGTGACACGGCACGCCGCGCGCGGCGGCGATCGCGGCTATCTCGGAGATCGGATCGATCACGCCCTGGGGGTAGGACGGAGCCGAGGCGACCACCAGGACGGTGTCCTCGCTGATCGCGGCCTCGACGGCCGCGGGGGAGGCCCGGAAGGTCACCGGGTCCACCGGCACCGGGTCCACCACGACCCCCAGGTAGTGCGCGGCCTTGTGGAAGGCCGGGTGCGCGGTCACCGGGACCGCCATCCGGGGGCGGCCCTCGGTCTTCCCGGAGTCCCGGGCCGCCTTCACCGCCAGCATGATCGACTCGGTGCCGCCGCTGGTGAAGATGCCCCACCCTCCGCCGAGCAGCTCGGCGACCGCGCCGACGACCTGCTTCTCCATCTCCACGACGCTGGGGAACGCCGTCGGGTCGAGGGTGTTGACCTCAAGCATCTCGAAGTAGGCCCTGGCGGCGGCCTCGTGCACCTCGGGGCGCCCGGTGTCGTAGACGTACGCGGTCACCTTGCCGCCGCGCACCGGCAGGTCGTCCCGTTTGAGGCGGGTGATCTCGGCGAGCAGTTCCTCGGTGCTGCGGCCCTTGTCAGGCAGGCTCATCGGTCTCCTCGGGGGGACGGCTCGCACGGCTCGCGTGCCGGAAGGGACGCGGCCCGCAGAGGCCGCAGGGGAGTACCCCAGGATCATACGGATCGTGGCGCCGGGGAATCCGGTGGCAAGGAGACGGTTGACAGGCCCCGCTCAGGACAGGGGAAGCCGCACGACCGCCCGGAGACCGGGTGAGGCGTCCTCCAGGTGGACCGCGCCGCCGTGGGCGTGCACCGTCTCGCGCACGATCGCCAGGCCAAGACCGGCCCCGCCCTCGTCGCGGCTGCGCGCGCTGTCCAGCCGGGTGAACCGGTCGAACACCCGCTCCCGGTCGGGCTCGGGAATGCCGGGCCCGTCGTCGGTGACGGTCAGCACGGCGTCGGCTCCCTCGTCCCGCAACTCGACCAGCACAACGGTGCGGGTGTGCCGCAGCGCGTTGTCGACCAGGTTGACCAGCACCCGTCCCAGATCCAGCGCGTCCCCCGTCGTCACCATCGGGCCGTCGTCGATCTTCACAGTGACGGCCTGGCCGTACCGCTCGGCGGTCTGCTGGACCAGCTGGTCCAGTTCCACCGGCTCCCTGCGCGCCGGTGTGCCGCCGCGCTCGTCCAGGCGGGCCAGCGCGAGCAGGTCCTCGGCCAGCCGGGACAGGCGCATGGTGTCCTCCAGCACGCCCTCGGCCGTCTCCTGCCAGTCCTGCCCTCCGGGATGGCCGAGCGCCACCTCCAGCTGGAGCCGGATGCTCGCCAGCGGGCTGCGCAGCTCGTGCGCCGCGTCCGAGACCAGGGCACGCTGCCGGATGTCCGCCTTCTCCAGCCGGGCCAGCATCGCGTTCAGCGTCGTGGCCAGGCTGTGCACCTCGTCGCGTGCCTCGGGCACCGGCAGGCGATGGGAGCGAGCGGTGTCGGTGATCTCCTCCGCGCCCCGGCGCAGTGCCGTGATCGGCCGCAGGGTCCCGCCGATGATCACCCAGCTGACCCCGGCGAGCAGGATCAGCAGCAGCGGCGTGCCGACGAGCAGCACGTGCCCGGCCGTGGAGATGCTGGTCTGCACCTCGCTGAAGGGGCGCGCCGCGATCACCGTCCTTCCCCCGTCGGCACTGAGCACCCGGACTCGCAGCACGTGCGGGATGCCGTACGGCTTCCCGTCCAGGAAACGCGCCTCGGCCGCGCAGATCGCCTCGGCCCGGTCGGCGGCGTTCAGCAGCGGCACCAGCCGGTCGGTGCCGGCGGTGGTGTGGGTGATCCGCCCCGCGCCGTCGATCACCTGCAGGAGCGTGCCGTCCGGGGAGGTCACCTCGTTGGGCAGCCGCTCGGCGTCGGCCAGCGAGACCGTCTCCCTGGCCCGCTGGTAGATCGAGTCGTCGATGGTGCTCAGCAGCGCGTTGCGGAGCACGCCGATCATCACGTACGCCGAGACCGCGAGTGCCACCGCCAGCACGGCCGAGGCGACCGCGGTCAGCCGGAAGCGCAGGCTCCGGCGCCGCCACAGGCCGACCGCGCGACGCCTTCCCCCCGCTGTCGCGCCGGTCGCCGGGGGCGGGTCGGCCGGAGGAGCCTGGCGGGGCCGGGGCGCGGGAGCAGCCGCCATCTCAGCCACCATCGCCGGCCAGCCGGTATCCCGCTCCCCGCACCGTCTGCAGCGCGTTCCTGGAGAACGGCACGTCGATCTTGCGCCGCAGATAGCCGACGTAGACCTCGACCACGTTGGGGTCGGTGTCGAAGGTGTCCCAGACGTGCTCCAGGATCTCCGTCTTGGAGACCACCTCGTCGTGGTGGCGGATCAGGAACTCCAGCAGCGCGAACTCCCTGGGCGTCAGCTCCACCGGCGTCTCGCCCCTGGTGACGCGCCGCCGCGCCGGATCCAGTGCCAGGTCTCCGGCCCTCAGCACGGACGGGCGCCGGTGCGCGCCGCGCCGCAGCAGCGCCCTCAGCCTGGCCACCAGCACCACGTACGAGAACGGCTTGGTCAGGTAGTCGTCGGCACCGAGGTCGAGCCCGTCGGCCATGTCGTACTCGCCGTCCTTGGCCGACAGCATCAGGATCGGCACCCAGTTCTCCTCCGCCCGCAGCTGCTTGCAGACGTTGTAGCCGGAGATCCTGGGCAACATGATGTCCAGCACCATCACGTCGTACTCGCCGTGCCTGGCCTGGTGGAGGCCGTCCTCCCCGTCGTGCGCGAGGTCGACCACGAACCCCTCGGCCTGCAACCCCCGCCGCAGGGCCGCGGCCATCCGCCGCTCGTCCTCCACGACGAGAACCCGCATGATCCACCTCTTCTCTCACCTTGGACGTTCCCATCCTCGACCACCCGGCCTGAGAGGTGGCTGAGAATCCTGTGAGCCCTCTCAGTCTGTCTCAGCCTCGGCACAGGAGCCGTCCCGCAGGCTGCTGTTCACAGGCACTGACGGCATAGCGTGGAGGAATGAGATGTCAGAACGAGCGAGACGTGGACGCGCGGTGAGGTGGGCCGTGCCGGCCGCCACGATCGCGGTGATCGCCGGAGCCATCGGAGCCGGGCCGGTCATCGCCGCCGTCCAGGGGGATCCCGTCCTGCCCGAGCGTACCGCCGAGCAACTGCTCGCGAGCGCGGCCCAGGCCGGCCGCGCCGGGTTGAAACCCATGTCGGGCACCGTCATGCAGACCGCCTCACTCGGGTTGCCGGGACTGCCGGAGGTGCCGGGCATGGGCGGATCCTCGCCCGTCGCCCTGCTCTCGGGCTCGCACGAGCTCAGGGTCTGGTACGGAGGGGCGGACAAGGTCCGCTTCGCCCTTCCCGGCCGGATGAGCGAGACCGACCTGATCACCAACGGCGACCAGATCTGGCTGTGGCAGAGCGACGAGAACAAGGCCACCCGGGTCAAGGCCGGGAGCGGGGAACAGGGCGAGGAAGCGGCCCGCGCCCACGAGGCGCTGCCCACGGCGACCACGCCGCAGCAGCTCGCCCAGCAGTTGCTGCAGCGGGTCGGTGCCGACACGGTGGTCAGTGTGAGCAACACCGAGAAGGTCGCCGACCGCGCGGCCTACCAGCTCGCGTTCGCGCCCAAGGACACCTCGTCCCTGGTCAAGGAGGTCAAGCTGGCGCTGGACGGGGAGACCCTGGTCCCGCTGCGGGTCCAGGTCTACGCCAGGAGCGCGGCCGAGCCCGCCTTCGAGGTCGGTTTCACCTCGGTCACCTTCTCCCCGCCCGCCGCGGAGAACTTCACCTTCACCCCGCCCGCGGGTGCCAAGGTCGAGGAGACGTCGATCGCCGAGATCCTCAAGGAGCAGCGGCCGAAGCAGGACGAGAACCTCGAGGACGCGGAGAAGCTCAGGGGCGAGATCAGCACCGTCGGCGACGGCTGGACCACGGTCGCGGTGATCCCCGTCTCCGAGCAGGAACTCACCGGCCAGGGATCGGGCCAGGGCGAGGAATCCGCGGGAGCGGGCGTCGGCGCGATCGGCGACGCCCTGCTGAAGTCGGCCAAGCCGATCAGCGGGACCTGGGGCAGCGGCAAGGTCATCCAGACCAAGCTGGTCTCCGCGCTGCTGACCGACGACGGCCGCCTGCTGGTCGGCGCCGTCACCCCGGAGAAACTGTCCGAGGCGGCCGGTCGGAAATGAGCCGGATGCCGACAGACGCCGGGCTCGCGGTGGACGTCCCCGGATCCCGTGTCGGGGATCCGGGGGGCGGTGCCCGGAGAGAGGCGCCCGGCGCGGAGCTCTCCATCGTCACCAGCGGGCTGACCAAGCGGTTCGGGAGCGGGCAGGTGGCCGTGGACGCCCTCGACCTCGCCGTGCCCAGCGGGTCGGTGTTCGGCTTCCTGGGCCCCAACGGCTCGGGCAAGACCACCACCATCCGCATGCTGCTCGGCCTGGTGGCGCCGACGGCGGGCGAGTGGCGGCTGCTCGGCACGCCGATGCCCGGCGGGGTGGGCGGCGTGCTGTCGAGGGTGGGAGCGCTGGTCGAAGGGCCGGCCTTCTACCCCTACCTGTCGGGCGAGGCGAACCTGCGCCGCTATGACGCCGCCGACCCGTCGGCCGACCCGCGCACCGTCTCGGCCAGGATCGGACTCGCGCTGGAACGGGTGGGCCTGGCCGCCGCGGCGGGCAAGCGCTACCGGGCCTACTCGCTCGGCATGCGCCAGCGGCTGGCCATCGCCGCCGCCCTGCTCGGCCCCAGGGAGTTGCTGATCCTCGACGAGCCGACCAACGGGCTGGACCCGCAGGGCACCCGTGAGGTGCGCGGCCTGGTCAAGGAGATCGCCGCCGAGGGGACCACCGTCTTCGTCTCCTCCCACCTGCTGGCGGAGGTGGAGCAGATGTGCTCCCACGTCGCGGTCATGCGGGCCGGACGGCTGGTCGCGCAGGGACCCATCGCCGACCTGCGGGCATCGGAGACGGTCAGGATCCGGGTGGAGACCCCCGACGTGGAGGAGGCGGCGGCGGTGCTCGCCGGGCTCGGCCTGCCGGAGATCCGTCTCGGTGACGGCGACGTCAGCGCGGCGCTGGGAGCCGGCCTGCCGGAGCGGGTATGCGCCGCGCTGGTCACCGGTGGCGTCGCCGTCCGCGGCCTGGCCGTCCAGCGACCCACTCTTGAGGACGTGTTCGTGGGCCTGACCGGGGAGGGATTCGATGTCGACGGTTAGCGGAAAGGAAGCCGTGTCCACCGAGAACGTCACACGCGCCATCCCTGACCAGGATCCGGCCCAGGGGAGGGACCCGGTCATGACGGCGGGTCAGGTCGCCGGTGGGCGCCCGATTCCCCCGCCGCGGGCGGTGAGCGCCCCCAGGGCGTGGCTGCGGCTGCTCGGCTCGGAGGTCGGCCTGACGTTCCGGCGGCCCAGAAACCTCGCCATGCTCGGGGTGCTCACCGTGATCCCGGTGCTGATCGGCATCGCGCTGCGGATGTTCGCCGGGACCGGCGGGGACGGGACCGGTGCTCCGGCGATCTTCGAGCAGATCACCGGGAACGGGTTGTTCCTCACCTTCGCCGCGCTCTCGCTGCTGGTGCAGCTGATGCTGCCGGTCTCCGTCGCGATCGTCGCGGGGGACTCGATCGCGGGGGAGGCGGGCATCGGCACGTTGCGCTACCTGCTCGCGGCCCCGGCGGGCCGGACCCGCCTGCTGGCGGTCAAGTACGCCACCGTGGTCCTCTTCTGCCTGGCCGCCGTCACCGCGGTGGCGCTGTCCGCGCTCCTGGCCGGTCTGGTGCTGTTCCCGGCGGGCCCGATCACGCTGCTGTCGGGAGGGACGATCCCCTTTCTCGACGGGGTGCTGCGGATCGGCGTCGTCGTGCTGTACGTCACCGCCGGCATGGCGGCCCTGGCCGCCATCGCACTGGCCCTGTCGACTCTGACCGAGGTGTCCGTCGGAGCCATCGCCTCGACAGTGGTCATCGTCATCGCGGCCCAGGTCCTGCGGGCCGTTCCGCAGCTGTCCGCGCTCCAGCCGTACCTGCTCACCGAGTGGTGGAGCGGCTTCGACGGCGTTCTGCGGGACCCGGTGGCCACCGGCGACATGGGGCAGGGCCTGCTGGTCTTCGCCGCCTACGCCGCGGTCTTCTGCTCCATCGCCTGGGCGCGCTTCACCGGCAAGGACATCACCGCCTGAGCTCAGGCGCGGCCACGCCCGCCCGCCGCAGGCTCTCGTGCCAGACCAGGGCGAGCTCGCGGTGGCGCAGGTCGCTCGGGTGCGAGTGGAGTACGGTGGCTTACTCCACTCGCCGGCAAGATCGTTGACTCGCCCGTTCCGCCGGAGCACACGAGACGGCCCCGGAAAGCTGCTCTCCGGGGCCGTCTCGCACTGGATCAGGAGGCGCGGCCGCCGCGGCGCAGGCCGAGGGCGCCGACCACGGTCCCGACGAGCCCGAGCACCAGGCCGGCCCCGCCGAGCAGGCGGGCGGTTCCGTCCGAGCCCTCGGACGCGGAGGCGGCGGGGGCCACCGAGGGCGCGGCCGGTACGGCCACGGCCGACGGCGTCGCGGAGGCGGCGGCGCCGTGACCGTCACCCTCGGCGGAGGCGGGGGTGAGCTTCAGCACCGGGGCCGGACGCTCGGCCTCGGAACCGTCGGCCTTGGGCTCATCCGCCCACTTGACGACCTCGCCGCCGGTGTAGGTCTGGGTGGTGGGGAAGATGAGCTGGTCGGTGTCGGTGGGCAGCTTGCCCATGGACACCTCGAACTCCTGGAACTGGCCGGGTTCGATCTTTCCGCCCGACCAGATGACCTTCGTGACCGCCTCGGTGAGCTCGCCGTACTCGGTGGTGACCGGCTTGGGCAGCTTGCCCTCGACCACCTTGACCTTCCAGCCGGGTACCGGCTTGACCGAGACGAACGCCAGCGGGTGGTCGACGGGGAAGGTCACCTCCAGCTTGTTCGTGGAGGCGTCGTCACGCTCGTTCGGGACCCGGAAGGCGACCTTGGTGAAGCCGCCCTGCTGGGCGCTGTTGGGATTGATGGTGACGTGCGCGAGGACGGGCAGGGCGAGACCGAGGGTGAGGGCGGTGACACCGGCGGTGACGGTGGCCAGACGGCGGGCATGGGAAAGCGGCATGGGGGTTCTCCACTTCGGGATTTCAGGATTTCGGGGGTGGGTCAGGCGGCGGGGAGTGGAGGACCACGCCGGCTGACGGAGTGACGGAGAACGGCGCGCGCGAAGACGGGCGTGACCGGGGTGCGGGCGGGACGCGGCGGAGCCGCGGCCGCGGCCGGGAGCCGCAGCAGCCGGAACATCGCGCCGAGGCGGTGCCGGGCCGAGCGGAGCAGCGCCCACAGGGCGGTCTCGCCGCGGGCCAGCCACCATCCGGTGACCAGTGTCGCGGTGAGGTGCGCGACGAGCATGCCGAGACTCTCGCCCAGCCCCCTGACGTGCGGGTGCGGGGCCACTGGAATCCCGGTGGCGTCACCGAGGAGGAACAACTCGTGCAAGGACAGTTGCAGGACGGACAGCACGGTGCTGATCGCCACGGTGGACCGCTCGCGCCCGGCGAGCAGCACGCTCACCGCCATGACCGCGGCTGCGCCGCTCGCCACCGCCCACGGCTCCGGCCCGGAACCGCCCGCGACCACGTGGCCGAGGACGGCGAGCGTCACGCAGACGGCCGAGAAGGCGGCCGCGCGCGTGAGGCGTAATGGGAGACGGGCGCGCATGGTGCCCCATATGCTCTCACGCCTCTGAGATGTCTGCCGTTTTAAGATTTTTGTCGCTATGGTGGCCGCGATCCTGACAGATCCTTCAATCCAAGGTGGTAGGGATGCGGCACGTTTTTGGGGTGCTTGTCGGGTTGGTTATGGCGGCGGTGCTGCTCTTCGGCGCCGGTTGGGCGGTGCAGGAGGCGGGGGCGAGCCTGGCGCCCCTTCCCGTTCCCGCGGAGAGCGGCTCGAAGGTCTGGATCGCCCTCGGGGTGATGGCCGCGATCGGCCTCCTGGTCGGCCTGGTGGTCGCCGGCCGGGTCTCCCCGCTGGCCACCTTCGTCCCGTCGATGGTGCTGCTGGCCTGGACCGTGGTCTACGCCCTGGACGTTCGCCGCGCCATGGGGCTGGTTCCCGACGACCCCACCTTCCACCCGTTGCTCCTGCAGGCCGGTCGCGGCATGGGCCTGCTGCTGACCACCGGTGTCTACGCCCTCCTCGGCGTCCTGCTGTTCCTGCCGGTGCTGATGCCCTCCCGCTGGGCGCCGCGGTTCCGGGACGAGGAGGAGTACGAGGAGTCCGGCGAGCAGGACTATCGCTGAGCTTCCGGCCACCGGCCTTCCCGGGGATCAGGCCGAGTAGAGGCGGGCGACCACATCCTCCATGGAGGCCTCCCCTGGGGCGGTGGCGCGCAGGTCGTCGAGGGCGCCGTCGAAGGCCAGGCTGCCGCGGTCGATCAGCATGACGCGGCGGCAGAGCTTCTCTATGTCGCCCAGGTCGTGGGTGGTGAGCAGGACGGTGGTGCCGCGCTCGGCGTTGAGGCGGAGCAGGAAGTCGCGCATGGCGGCCTTGCTGACCACGTCCAGGCCGATCGTGGGCTCGTCGAGCACCAGCACGGCGGGGTCGTGCAGGAGCGCGGCGGTGATGTCGCCGCGCATGCGCTGGCCGAGGCTGAGCTGGCGGACCGGAGTGCCCATGAAGCCGGCGAGGCCGAGGAGTTCGGTCAGCTCGGTCAGCCGTCGCCGGAAATCTTTTTGATCCACTTTGTAGAGGTGTCGGATCAGTTCAAAGCTGTCCCGCAGCGGCAGGTCCCACCACAGGGTCGTCCGCTGGCCGAACACCACCCCGATCCTGCGTGCCAGCGCGGTGCGGCGGCGCGTCGGATCGAGCCCGGCCACCCGGATGCTGCCGGAGGTCGGCGCCAGGATGCCGGTGAGCATCTTGATGGTCGTGGACTTGCCCGCGCCGTTGGGGCCGAGGTAGCCGACGAACTCCCCTGCTTCCACGCTGAACGACAGATCCCGTACGGCGTGCACGGTCTTTTTGGCCCTGCGGCGGCCCACGGTGAACGAGCGGCCGACCCGGTCGAGTTCGATCATGTGTCAACTTCCCGTCGAGCGGTAGCGGCGGATGCCCGCCCGCCAGGCCAGGGCGGCGACGGCGGCCAGGGCGACGGCCGCTGGGGGCGAGGCGAAACGGAGCCAGTACGGCAGGCCGAAGGGGTCCTCGCGGTCGAGCACGAACAGCGCGGGCTGCCAGTTCACGAACGCCAGCGGCACGACGAAGGTGACGCCCTTGACGAGTTCGGAGCCGTAGACGCTCAGCGGGTACTGGGTGAGGGTGCTGCCGCCGTAGGTGAAGGCGTTGGCCACCTCGGGGGCGTTGGTCAGCAGGAACTGCATGGCGCCGCCGAGGGTGAAGACCGAGGCGAAGATGACGACCCCGCACAGGATCATCAGCGGGATCATCCAGATCCTGCTCCAGGCGAGGCCGAGCTGGGGCAGGGCGACGGCGAGCACGACGGCGGCCTGTGCCGTCCTGCCGAAGCGGTGCACGCTGAAGCGGTCGACGGCCATCTGGGTGAAGGCGCTCGCCGGGCGGATCAGCATGGTGTCGAAGCTGCCGCTCCTGATGTGCTGGCTGAGCCGGTCGACGTTGCCGAAGAGCATGTCGGCCAGGGCGAAGGACAGGCCGGAGGTGCCGTACAGGAACATCACCTCGGCCAGGCCGAAGCCGCCCAGCGACCCGGTGTGCTCGAAGATCACCAAGATCGCCGCCACGTCCAGCGCGTTGACCGCGAACGAGCCCAGCACCATCATGATCAGCGGCCCCGGGTACTGTGCCGAGGCTCTCAGCCAGGTCCAGGCCAGCAGGAGGTAGGTCCTCACCATCGGCCGCTCGTCCCGGTGGTCCTCCGCGCGCCGTCAACCACCCTGGATCACGACCTTCCTGCGGGCGGCGCGCGTGGCCAGGGCTCCCAGGGCCAGTAGTGCCACCGCCCAGGCGAGCTGGAACCCCAGGGCTTCCAGGACGTCTCGCTTGCCGAGGTAGAGGTCGGCGGGTACCTGCACCATGGCCGACCACGGGAGCGCCTCGGCCAGGGTGCCGAGCCAGCCGGGGAAGAGGTTCAGTGGCAGGACCATGCCGCTGAAGAAGAGCGTTGTCACCAGTGACAGCGACTGCACGCCCCGGTCGTCGACCACCCAGCAGGCGGACAGTGCCACCAGGTAGCGCAGGGCGAAGCTGACGACCACTCCCAGGATGAGGCCGGCTGTGAAGGAGAGGCAGGTCACCGGGTCGGCCGGCGCGACGAGGCCGAACAGCGCGGCGCCGACCGCCGTCGGCGGCAGGCTGCGTAGCAGGAGGAGGTACGCGGCCCTGCCGAGGTCGTCGGCGAGGCTCCACATCTGCAGGGAGGCGGGGCGGACCAGGTCCAGGGCCACGTCTCCGCTGCGCACGCGTTCGGAGAGTTCCAGGCCGCCGCCGAAGACCTGCATGGGGCCGATGAACGCCTGGCTGAGGAAGCAGAAGGTGACGGCGTCGGCGAGGTCGTACCCGGCGAGGCCGGGGCGGGCCTGCCAGAGGGCGATCAGGACGTAGGCGCGGAGGATGCCGAAGACGGTGTTGGTGAAGGCTCCGGCGACGGCGGCGGCGCGGTAGGTGGAGTGGCGGCGGAAGCCGTATCCGGCGATACGCGCGTAGAGCAGGAAGGCTGCCTCCCGGTGGGCGTCAGAGCGGCCCTCCCATCCTCCTGGGTGGTCTGGGGCGGGGCAATGGATTTTTGGCGATGAGCGGGTGCGAGCCGGTCGTGGGATCCGGGCGGCGTGTGGTGGCCGGTCTGATGTCGGGCTTCCGCCGGGATTTCACCTGGGTTCGGTCATGCCTCCAGCGTGTTGTATACCGATGCGATACATAGTTGCAATCTGCTCGATATGTAGAATCGCCGATAAAAGTATGTTATGAGGGGAATGTCCTTTTGTGGAGGTCCCCCATGCGTCATGAGATAGATATGGACGTCAGTCCGGCCTACCCCTTCAGCTGGCAGGCCGCGACCCTCAACGCGATCATGCGCGGCACCTTCAAACCCGCCTCCCAGCTGCTGCTGAGAACCGACATCGGTTTCGTCGCGGCCTCGCGCATCGTGGCTCTGGCGGGCAGGGTTCCGCTCCGCCTGCCCGTCCATGTACGTGTGACACCCGACGAGGCCGGACCGTGTCCGGGAGAGTGGGTCCGCGCGGGCGAGGAGCTCGACGAGCGCAAGGTCCTGCTCTACTTCCACGGCGGGGGCTACTTCGCCTGCTCCCCGGTCACCCACCGGCCGATCACCTGGCGCCTGTCGGCCGCGGCCCGGCGGCCGGTGCTGGCGGTCGACTACCGTCAGGGCCCGGTGCACAGGCCGGCCGAGGCACTCGCGGACGCGATCGCCGCCTACCGGTGCCTGCTGGAGCAGGACTACGACCCCGCCGACATCGTCTTCGGCGGGGACTCGGCCGGCGGCCACCTCACCCTGGCCACGCTCCTGGCGCTTCGCGACCAGGGCATGCCGCTGCCGGCCGCCGCCGTGTGCCTGTCGCCGTGGACGGATCTCACCGGTGCGCCCCGCACGGTCAACCGGACGCTCGACCCGCTGATCCCGGCCGGCCGCGTCGACTGGCTCGCCCGCCGCTGGACGGCCGGTCTCGACCCCCATGACCCCCTGCTCTCCCCGGTCCTCGGTGACTACACCGGTCTGCCGCCGCTGATGGTCGTCACCGGCTCCACCGAGGTCCTGCGCGACGAGGGCCGCCGGGTGGCCGAGCGGGCCCGCGCGGCCGGGGTGCCGGTCACGTACGAGGAGTGGCCCCGTATGCCGCACGTTTTCGCCATTCTCGCCGACGTCGTCCCCGAGGCCCGCAAGGTCTACTCGCACATCGCCCGCTTCCTCGCCGCCGCGCAGGACCTTCCGCCCGCCGGCGAGGTCTCCGCGCGGGACCTGCTCGCCCAGGACGCCCCCGACCAGGGCCTCGCCGCGCAGGATCTTCTGGCCTCGGATCTTTCCGCGTCCGGCCTTCCCACCGGGGACGCCTCCGCTCTCGGAACCCCGCCCGCGCAGCCCGGTTCCGCGGCGGCCTGAGCGCGCGGGGGCGGCGGACCCGCCGCGGTCCGGGTTTTCGATGTCCGGCGGTGTTCAGCCGCGCGGGCCTTTCCCGCTGGTCACGCCGTTCCCGTCCAGGCTCAAAGGCATCCCGCGCACCACGGATTTCTTACCCCCAGGGATCATTCGTCTTACCTCTCATATCCCTTCTGGCCTGTCGGCAGCGAAGGGCGCTCGAATCCCGTCACAGTGTGCTTGCCGTAGCCCGCGCACGAGAGGCTCAACGAGGATGGCACGTGGGGGAACAGGTCCCATGAGCGGCATGCCGACCGGTGTGCGGCCGCTGACCGTCGGGGACCCGGTCATCATCGGCCGTTACCTTCTGCTCGGCCGCCTCGGAACGGGCGGCATGGGCATCGTCTATCTGGCCCAGCACCCGCAGGGTGGGGTGGTGGCGATCAAGACCCCGCACCCGATGCACCTCAACGATGCCACGCTCCGCGCCCGTTTCGCCGAGGAAGTGAGATTCTCCCGGAGAGTGGTGCCTTTCTGCACCGCCGCAGTGATCGAGGACGGCACCGACAAGGACCGCCCCTACCTGGTGTCGGAGTACGTTCCGGGTCCCGCGCTCTCCCAGGTGGTCTCCACGCACGGCCCGCTCACCCCCGACCTGGCCTACGGCGTCGCTCTGGGGGTGGCCGCCGCGCTGGTCGCGGTGCACGAGGCCGGGCTGGTCCACCGAGATCTGAAACCGGGCAACGTGCTGCTGTCGGACACCGGTCCGCGGGTGATCGACTTCGGCATCGCCAGGGACATCGACGTCCTCGCCGCGCACACGCAGGCAGGGCAGGTCATGGGCAGTCCCGGCTGGGTGGCCCCGGAGCGGCTCACCGGCGGGCTCGCGCTGCCCGCCTCCGACATCTTCGCCTGGGGCTGCCTGGTGGCCTACGCGGCCGGCGGCCACCATCCCTTCGGCGCGGGTGAGGCGGACGTGCTGACTCGGCGCATCATGGTCGAGCCGCCGAGGGTGGCCTCGGTGCCCGCGCTGCTGCGCCCGGCCGTCGAGGCCTCCCTGGCCAAGGACCCCGCCGACCGGCCAGGGGCCGCGGACCTGCTCGGCGCGCTGCTCGCCGCGGGTGGTGTGGGCGACCCGTGGGACCTGCGCGAGGCGGTCGCGGCGGTGCTGGCGGAGATCTGGACGCCGGTGCCCCACGCGCCGGGAGCCGGGAGGGTGCGGCTCGCGACGCCGCCCTCGTTCCACGACGAGCCCTCGGTCCCGGTAGAGATCCCCGCCAGGGCTTCGCGCAGGGCCAGGCCGAGCAGGGGAGCGCACCTGTCGCAGGCCGGCTTCGCGGCGCTGGCCACGGTCTCCATGGCGGCGGTCACCGTGGCCGCCGCGGCCGGTGGCGGCGGGATCGGTTCCGGCGCCGGCTCGGGCATGCCCGAGCCGGCGCCGCTGGTCCTGCCCGCCGACGGTACGCCCTCCGGCTCGGTCTTTCGCGGCGGCACCCGGCCGCCCGCGGGCAAGCCGCGGACGGTCCTTCCGGCCACTCCCTCCACGGTCCAGATCACCACCACCAGGACCGTCTCGCTGCCCGTCACCGGCTACGACGGGCACGACGGCCGTGACGGCCGCGAGGAGCCGGCGCCGGAGCGTCCGCGCGGCTCGGGCGGCTCGCCCGACGACGGTGACGACCGGCAGGACTGCGCGGACGCGACCGCGAAGGGCAGGGGGAGGAACAGGGATTGCCCGACGGCCTCGAGTAATCCCAAGCCCTCCTTCACCCAGATCCCGCAGACCGGTGACGGGGAGAGCCCGTCTCCGACGCCCACCGCTCCCGCCCCCTCGGGGACGACCATCACCCCCGTTCCCACTCCTTCCGTACAGATGGGCTGAGTAGCCCGTTCAGGTGATTTATCGGGAAATATCGCTGGATCGGTTAAAGTGAGCGCCGCGAATCGAGGCGGAGGGGGAGATCGATGGGCGAGCCTGTGCCCGGTGCGGTGGAGCTGAGCGGCGTCGGGGTCCGGGTGGTCGGCCGGACCCTGCTGGACGGCATCGGCTGGCGGGTCGGGTACGGAGAGCACTGGGTGGTGCTGGGCCCCAACGGGGCCGGCAAGACCACGCTGCTGTCACTGGCCGCCGCCGTCCGGCATCCCACCGAGGGGGCCGTCACCGTGCTCGGCCAGCGGCTGGGCCGGGTCGACCTGCGGGAGTTGCGCCGCCACATCGGCCTCGTCGCGGCCAGCCAGCGGCTCGTCGACGAGGAACTGCTGGAGGAGGAGGGGGCCACCGCGCACACCGTGGTCCTGACCGGCTACACCGGGTCCAGCGTCCCGCTCTGGGACCGCTACGGACCCGCCGAGCACGAGCGCGCCCACCAGCTGCTGGCGGACATGGGCTGCAAGGACCTCGCCGACCGGCTCTTTCGCGTCTGCTCCCAGGGTGAGCGGGCTCGTGTCCGTGTCGCCAGGGCCCTGATGGCCGACCCGGTGATCCTGCTGCTGGACGAGCCGTTCGCCGGACTCGACCTGCCCGCCCGCGAGGACCTGATCACCGCGGTGGAGGACCTGGCGGCGACCCGTCCGGTGCTGACCACGGTCACCGTCACCCATCACCTGGAGGAGGTCCCGGCCACCACGACCCACGCCCTGCTGATGCGTGACGCCCGGGTCCAGGCGGGTGGTCCGGTGGCGGAGATCCTGACCGCGGAGAACCTCTCGGAGTGCTTCGGGCGGCCGCTGCGCGTCGACCACCTCGACGGCCGCTGCTACGCCCGCGCGGTACGCGACTGAGAGCCGCGCACGTCGAAGCGGGGCGGCTCCCTCCCGAAACGGCCGGATCAGCGGGTGATGCGGATTCGCACGATGTCGGTGCGGTGCAGGGTGACGCCGTAGGCAAGCGGCACATCGCCGTGCCCGAAAACGGTCTGCAGCGTCCGGGCCAGGGGGTAGCCCACGGGGACGCGCAACGCCTCGGCCCCCTGATCGGAGGCGAGCACGGCTTCGAGGTCGGTGATCACCTGGGCGGCCGGGCGCAGGGCGCCCCGGTCGAGGAAGGTGAACAGGTCGGTGTCGATGCCGAGCATCGGGCTCGGGTCGATCTCGTCCGTGCCGATCTTCAGCGGCATGTAGTCCCGCATGTAGGCGGCCCGCACGTCGTCGACGCTGAAGATCCGTGTCACCTGCCACACGGGCGACCGCGCCGGCAGGCCCAGCGCCTCGGCCGCCGCGGGCGGGCTCGGCACGGTGTCGCACGACGATGTGACCAGCTCGGCCGTGTGCCCCGCCATCTGGATACGGTCACGGTAGGCGAGGATCTTCGACATGCTCAGCGGCGCCAGGTCGCGGGTGCCGGCGACGAACGTGCCGATTCCCCAGCGCCGGATCACCGCGCCCTCGATGGCCAGGACGCCCAGCGCCTCGCGGACGGTGCCACGGCTCACGTCCAGCATCTCGGAGAGGTCCTGCTCGGTCGGCAGCCGGTCTCCTGGCTGGAACTTCTCCTGGAGCAACGCTCGCAGGCCGTGCAGCGCCGCCTGCGCCGCGGTATCACGTCGGCCCATCGTGGGTTCCCTTCGTCACGCTGCCCGAGTGCCCCCCGCGTCCGAGGACGTCGGGGGGCGAAGTCCTACCAGACATGATCGAGCACGCGGAGTGTGTTCCCGCCAATGACCTTGCTGATGTCGTCGTCGCTGTAGCCGTGCTTGACGAGCCAGCCGACGATGTTGGTGAAGTTCTCCGCCGGGTTCTCCAGGCCGTCCACGTAGGCGACGCTCGGGTGGTCGGGCGCGGCGTCGCGGTTCTGGGCGTAGTTGCCGGCGTAGGTCTTGTGCACACCCACATGGTCGCCGAACATCGTGTCGGGGCCGAAGGTGACGTGGTCGATGCCCACCAGGTCCACGCAGTAGGTGAAGTGGTCCATCACCGACTCCAGGGAGTGTTCGCGGTGTTTTTCCGACAGCGTGGTGTGCGGGGCCGCCTCCAGGCCGATGACGCCGCCGCGTTCGGCGCAGGCCTTGATGACCTCGTCGGGCTTCATCCGGTTGGTCGGCCAGATGGCGCGGGCCCCGGCGTGGGTGATGAAGACCGGTACGGTCGAGTGCTCGATGACCTCCAGGCTCGTGCGGTCGCCTGAGTGTGAGATGTCGATGGCCATGCCGAGCCTGTTCATCCGCTCCACCGCGCGGCGGCCGAAGTTGGTCAGCCCGGCGTCGGCGCGCTCGGCCAGCCCTGAGCCGAGCTGGTTGGCCTGCGAGTAGGCGATACCGATCTGGCGGACGCCGAAGCCGTACAGGATGTCCAGGCGATCGAGCTCGTTCTCGATCATCGTCGCCGCTTCCAGCCCGGCCACCAGCGC
>NZ_JBEOZN010000115.1:0-32331 GCF_040298085.1 Streptosporangium sp. NPDC001681
GCACCGTCTTCCATGGAAGACGGTGCGGAACACGACCAGTCGGGGCCGGGCACGGTTTCGGGCTCGGCAGGGCCGCGATTGTCCGCCACGTCGTGCTGCCGTCGGCGGCACCGCAGCTATCTCCACAGGGCTGCGGATCGCGGTGGGCATGGCCGTGCTCGCGCCGGCCCGGTGCCGGATTCGTCGCGGCGAAGGCCGGGCCGGGCTGTCCGGATGCGCCCGGGAGAGGAAGACGCGGTGGGCGACTGGATGGTCGAGTCGTCTTCAGCACGGGAGCAGCACACGGGCAGGGTCCTACGACAGCGTTAAAAATCCTGACAGGAGAGTGAGACATGTCCGCCGTAGCCGCTACGCCGCTACCGGCCTTCCTTTCTGGGCCCGCCAAACAACTGTTCATCGACGGTGCGTGGCGCCCCGCGGCCTCAGGCGCCACATTCACGTCGATCAACCCCTCGACCGGGCGGCCGATCGTCGAGGTGGCGGCGGGCGACGCGGCCGACATCGACGCCGCCGTCGCGGCCGCGCGACGCGCGTTCACCGGCCCCTGGAGCCGCTTCACGCCAGTGCAACGGCAGAACGTGCTGCTCAAGCTGGCCGACCTGCTGGAGCGCCACCAGCACGAGATCGGGCTGATCAACGTCGTTGACATGGGTGTGCCGGTTTCGAAGCAGCGGGGCGGCGCCGCCGTCGAGACGCTGCGCTACTTCGCGGGCTGGGCCACCAAGCTGCACGGCGAGACGATTCCGAACTCGTTCCCCGGCCGGTACTTCAGCTACACGGTGCGCGAGCCTATCGGTGTCGCGGGCGCGATCACCCCCTGGAACAGTCCGCTTCCCGCGACGATCTGGAAGATCGCACCCGCCCTCGCGACCGGCTGCACGATTGTGCTCAAGCCCGCCGAGGAGGCGTCACTGACGCCACTGCGGATCGGCGAGCTGATCGCCGAGCTCGACCTCCCGCCAGGGGTGGTCAACATCGTGACCGGATACGGCGAGACGGCCGGCGCCGCGTTGGCGGCGCACCCCGACGTTGACAAGATCGGGTTCACCGGCTCATCCGAGACCGGGCGCGCGATCCTTCGATCGTCGGCCGACAGCAACCTGAAGCGCATCTCGCTCGAGCTGGGCGGCAAGTCGCCCGACATCATCTTCGCCGACGCCGACCTGGGTGCCGCGATCCCGGCCGCGGCCGAGGCCGTGTTCGGCAACTCCGGGCAGATCTGCGTCGCGGGTACGCGGATCTTCGTCGAGCGCCCCGTGTACGACGAGGTTCTGGCGGGCGTCGCCCGCTATGCCGACGCGCTGGCCGTCGGCGACAGCCTCGACCCGACGACCGAGATCGGCCCACTGGTCTCCCAGGCCCAACTGGACAGGGTGTCGGGATATCTGGAGCTCGGTCGCGCCGAGGGCGCCGCCACTGTCGCAGGTGGCGCGCGGCTGACCGACGGCGCACTCGCCGATGGTTACTTCGTCGCGCCGACGGTGCTCGCCGACGTCCGCGACGACATGCGGGTTGTGCGCGAGGAGATCTTCGGGCCGGTCGCGTCGGTGCTGCCGTTCGACGACGTCGACGAGGTGGTCCAGCGGGCCAACAACACTTCCTACGGGCTGGCGGGCGGGCTGTGGACGCGCGACCTGGCCCGCGCACACACGGTCGCGCAGGCGCTGCAGACGGGGATGGTGTGGGTCAACGGCTACGGCGCGGTCGACCCCGCCGTGCCCTTCGGTGGTGCGAAGACCAGCGGCTGGGGCAACGAACTTTCCGGTGAGATCCTCCACGAATACCTGAACGTGAAGTCGATCTGGATCAACACAGGAGCGTGAAAGATGAAGATCAATATCGGCGCACTGCGCCTGACCAGCCCGGATTTCGAGGCCGACGGCAGACTCCCGGACTACGCGACGGCGAACGGCGAGGGGGTCTCGCCGCCGCTGAGCTGGTCGGACGCCCCTGCGGAGACGCGCTCGTTCGCGCTGGTCGCGACGGACCCCGACGCCCCGCTCATCGACGGGTTCGACCACTGGGCGGTCTACGACATCCCCGCCGACGTGAAGGAACTGCCCAAGGGGGGCGACCCGGAAACGGGCGTGCAGGGCGTCAACGGTCTCGGCAAGAACGGGTGGTGCCCGGCCAGCCCCCCGCCCGGGCATGGGCAGCACCGCTACTACTTCCACCTGTTCGCGTTGGACACGGTCCTGGGCCTGAAGCCAGGACTGACGAGGGCCCAGGTGCTCGCCGCGATCGACCCGCACGTTTTGGTGCAGGCCCGACTCGTCGGCACGTACGAGCGCTAGTTCGTGCGATCAGGTGACGCCGACGCCGCGTACCCGTGGCGGGTGCTGAGCATCACCTCTATCGGGGTGATGCTGGCCGCCCTGAACACGTCCACGATGGACGTCGCCCTGCCCGCGATCGCGCGGCACTTCGACGCGAGCCCGGCGCAGGCGAACTGGATCCTGCTGTCCTACCTGCTCGTCAACACCTCGTTGATCCTGGTTTTCGGCCGGGTCGCCGACATCCTTGGGCGGCGGCTGGTGTACCTGTGCGGGCTTGCCCTGTTCACCGTCGCGGGGTTGGCGTGCGGCTTCGCGCCCGATCCTGAATGGCTGGCGGCGTTGCGCGGGGTGCAGGCCGTGGGCGGTGCGGCGCTGGTCACGAACGTGACGGCGTTGCTCGCCGACGTGTTCCCGGTCGGGAAGCTCGCTACCGCGGTCGGGGTGAACGTCTCCGTGGTGTCGACGGCTCAGCTGCTGGGGCCGGTGACCGGGGGTGCGCTGGTAGAGGCCTTCGGTTGGCGGTCGGCGTTCTGGTTCAACGTCCCGATCGGCATCATCGGCCTGGTCAGCGCGGCCCTGGTACTGCGCCGGGTGCCACGCTCGGGCGCGCGGGAGCCGTTCGACGTGCCCGGTGCGCTGCTCTCCGCGCTGGCGCTGGTCGGGCTGGCGGTCGCGCTCTCGGAGGGCGGCAGCCGGGGCTGGGGGAGCCCGCCGGTCGTGGCGGGGGCGGCGGGGTTCGTCGTCTTCGCCGGGCTGTTCGTGCTGGTGGAGCGGCGTCGGCGGCATCCGCTGCTGGATCTGGGCCTGTTCGGCGACCGGCCGCGCGCGATGGCGCTCGCAGCCAACTTCCTCTCGTCGGTGGGCCGCTACGCGGTGGTCCTGCTCGTCGGGCTGTACCTGCAGGCCGCGGTCGGCATGTCGCCGTTCGAGGCGGGCCTGCACGTCATGCCGGCGGCGATCGGGCTCGCCACGGCGTCGGTGCTGGTGGGTTCGCTGGCGCGGCGCTGGGAAGCAGGGACGCTCGCGACGGGCGGGCTGATGCTGCTGGTGGCCGGGCTCGTGGCGTTGGCGCTGATCGTCGAGCCGGGGGTCGACGGTACGGCGTTGGGCGCCTGCCTCGTGGTCGTCGGGGTGGGCACGGGCCTGTTCATGGCGCCCAACACCAGCACGATCGTCGGGGGCGTGGCGACGACGCGGCGCGGCGTCGTGAACGGGCTGCGTGCGACCTTGCAGCAGAGCGGTTTCATGATCGGCGCCGCGCTGGGACCCGCGCTCGCGACAAGCCTGCTGACCGAACCGGAGCAGCGCGCCGCGTACGCGGGTACGTTCTCGTCGTTGCCGGGCGCGCGCCTCGACGCGCTCACGCACGGCTATCGGGTGGCCTTCTGGGTGCTGGCGGCGCTGTGCCTGCTGGCCGCTGCCGCGTCAGTGCTCGCAGCGGCTTATCGCCAAAGTTCAACATAACCGTTGACTGGGCGCACCGCCGCGGATAATCTCGCCTGTAATCCGGGTCTCACCTCGGCATTCCCCTTCCCGTGAGGCGGATACATCGTGATTACGCAGTCAGACGTCGCGATCCTCGACGCCACCCCCAAACGCCTGCTCATCGACGGCGAATGGGTTCCGGCGCTCGTGGAGAAGACCTTCGACACGGTGAATCCCTCCACTGGCGCGACGATCGCCTCGATCATCCCGTGGAACTCGCCGCTCGCGGCATCGGTGTGGAAGATCGCGCCCGCCGAGGAGGCGTCACTGGCGCCGCTGCGCCTCGGCGAGCTCCTTCGGGAGCTGGACCTGCCACCAGGCGTGGTCAACATCGTCACCGGCTACGGGGAGACCGCAGGCGCGGCGCCGGCCACGCACTCGGACGTCGACAAGATCGACTTCACCGGGTCGACCGCCACCGGCCAGGAGATCATCCGGGCGTCGGCGGTCAACACGAAGCGTGTCCACCTTGAGCTGAACGGGAAGTCGCCCGGACATCGGGCGGGCCCACCGTGTGATCTCCGCTTTACAAGCAGGAGTGGTGTGGGTTAACACCTACGGGGCCACCGACCCCTCCATGCCGTTCGGGGGTTCGAAGATGAGCGGATTCGGTAAGGAACTCTCGGGTCACGTCCTCGACGAGTATCGAGGCACGAAAGCAGTCTGGATCCGCATGGACGACGACTGATTCCTCGTTTCCCAGTAGCGCGCACCGAGGATGTCGCCACGGTGTCGCGAACCCTCCAGAAAGTTGGTTACTGCAATGAGGCATGTTCGAGTGCTTCTGGCGCTATTCGCCGGAACATTGTTGGTGGTGACCACCGCGTGTTCGTCGGCGCCGGAGTCCGCCGAGAAAGGCGCGCCCATCACGTTGAAAGTCGGCTCGCAGCCCACCATCTCGAGCGGGAACCTGTACGTCGCGATGGCGAAGGGTTATTTCGCCGACGAGGGGATCACGATCGAGATCGTCGAGGGCATGTCGACCGACGCCCAGACGCTCGTGGCGACCAAGCAGCTCGACGCGTATTTCGGCAGTCTCGCGGCGAGCTACTTCAACGGCGTGGCAAACGGGCTCGACGTGACCTTGGCCGGCGAGATCGGGCAGATCGCCGAGGACAAGCGCCCCAACATCGAGCTGCTTGTGCGCAAGGACGGGCCGATCAAGACGGTCGCCGACCTGCGCGGCAAGAAGATCTCCATACCGTCCGGGCCGGACTCGTCGACCGGCTGGATGGTCGACCTTCTGCTGCGGCAGGCCGGGCTCTCCCTCAACGACGTCGAGGTGCTGAAGCTCGGGCCCTCCGACGGCGTGGCCGCGCTGCTCAACGACTCGGTGGCGGCCACCATCAGCTATTACCCGCTGCTCGTGTCGCTGTTGGAGAAGGGCGACATCGTTGCGCTCGACGGTATGAGTGAGGCGTACTCGAACAGCGCGAACGCGTTCTCGATCGGCCCGAGCCTGACCATCGACAATCGGGACGCGGGTGTGCGGTTCCTGCGCGCGCTCTACCGTGCGGTCGACGACCTCAAGGGTGACTACCTGCAGGACCCGGAGATCAGCAAGATCATCTCCGACGCGACCCAGATCCCGATCGAGACGGTCAGGAAGAGTCCGTCGCCCGCCTACCACAAGAACCTGCCGCTCAACGCCAAGTCGCTCAACGCCCTGCAGGATTTCTTCCGCAGCCGCGGAGTCCTGAAATACCCGACGAACCTCTCGATCGAAGAGCTCAGCGACCAGGCGCTGATGGACGAGGCGGCTAAGTCGCTCACCCACTGACCAAATCGGCAATCAAGAGAAGGGATCGGCAATGACCACAGGAGACGGGACGTACCGCCTCGACTGGATGATCTCCGTCGACGACCACATTCTGGAACCGCCGGGCATCTGGCAGGACCGGGTACCCAGCAAGTACAAGGATGCCGCGCCCAAGGTCGTGGTCAAGGACGGCGACGAGTTCTGGCAGTACGAAGGCAAGCTGTTCCCGACGTCGGGGCTCTCGGCGGTGGCGGGCAAGAAGTACGAGGACATCACGCCGCACGCGCTGCGCTACGCCGACATGCGCCCCGGCTGTTATGACCCGGTGGAGCGGCTGAAGGACATGGATCAGGCCGGGGTCGTCGCGTCGATCAACTTTCCGAGTTTCCCTCGGTTCGCGGGCCAGACGTTCATGGAGGCCGACGACTCGGTGCTCGGCGAGTTGTGCATCAAGGCGTGGAACGACTGGCTGTTCGACGAGTGGTGCGCGGCGAATCCGGGCCGGTTCATCCCGGCCACGCTTATCCCGTTCTGGGACGTCGAGGCGTCGGTCCGAGAGGTCGAGCGTTGTGCGGCCCGCGGATCACGTGGGGTGATCTTCTCCGAGAACCCGGCGAAGCTGAGCTACAAGGGTGAGCGGATGAAGTCCATCCACTCCTCCGACGGGCATTGGGACCCGCTGTGGGCGGTGCTGCAGGAGACCGGCTTGCCGCTACTGATGCACTACGGGTCGTCGTCGAATATGACGAAGACGTCGGAGGACGCGCCCTATCTGGTCTCGTTGGCGTCCAACAGCTTCATCCTGCCGATCTCCACGACCCTCGACTGGATCTTCAGCGGCATCCTCGGCCGGTTCCCCGGGCTGAAGGTCTGCATGTCAGAGTCGCAGATCGGGTGGATCGCACCGACGCTGGAGCGGGCCGAGTACGTGCTCAAGGTCCAGGGCCACTGGAACAGGAAGTACCACCGCCAGGGCACCCTGGCCGACCATCAGCGTGGCGATGGCGGCCTTGTCGAACGCGACGAGCTGCTGTACCTGGACGATCGGTCCCCGACGCAGGTGTTCAAGGAGCAGATCTTCGCCTGCTTCTTCGAGGACTTCGTCGGCATGAAAGCGGTCAAGGAACTCGGTGCTGTCGACAACGTCATGATCGAGATGGACTACCCGCACACCGACTCGACGTGGCCGAACTCGTTGCCGCGCGCGCTGGAGCAGGTGGCAGGACTCAGCGACGAGGACAAGTGGAAGGTGTTGGCGGGCAATGCGATCCGCCTGCACAACTTCGAGCCCGCCTACCCGGAGTTCGTCGCCCGATGAGTGAGTGTCGGCGAGCGAATCATCAGCGCAGGGCGTGCGATGAGTGAGGAACTGCGGTTCGACGGCCGCGTCGCGATCGTCACCGGTGCGGGGCGTGGCATCGGCCGGGCCTATGCGCTGCTGCTCGCGCAGCGGGGCGCCGCGGTCGTGGTGAACGATCTCGGCGCGGCCGTGGACGGCACCGGACACGACGCGGGGCCCGCCGCCGACGTGGTTGCGGAGATCATCGCGGCGGGCGGGTCGGCGATCGCCGACACCAGCGACGTGTCGAACGCCGACGGCGTGCGGTCCCTCGTGGCCGCCGCCGTCGCCGCCTTCGGCAAGGTCGACGTGGTCGTGCACAACGCCGGCTTCAACATCGGTGAGTTCGACCCGGTCTTCGACGTGCACGTGCGTGCCGCATGGCTGCTGGCCGACGAGGTGTGGGCGGGAATGGTCGAGCGCGGATACGGGCGTATCGTGCTCACCACGTCGTCGGCGGGGCTCTACGGCGACGGCACCGGACCCGGACCGAACCCGAAGCAGGCCTACGCGACGGCGAAGGCGGCCGTGCTGGGCCTGACGAAGGCGCTCGCGGTGCGCGGGCGCCCGGCGAACATCGTGGTCAACGCGGTGTCGCCGTCGGCTTACACCCGGCTCGTCGGGCTCAACAAGGGCATCGTCAACACGCGGCCAGGTGCCCCGCTGCCCGACGCCGCGATCGCCTTCTCGAAGGCGAACTCGCGGCCCGAGCTGGTCGCGGCGGGCGCGTTGTTCATGATGCACGAGCGCTGCCCGGTCACCGGGCGGATCTTCAACGTCGGCGCCGGCCGCGTCGGCGAGGTGTTCGTCGGGGTAACCCGCGGGTTCGTCGCGACCGACGGGTTCACGCCCGAGGACGTGCTGGAGCACTTCACCGAGGTGGGCGACCGCAGCGAGTCGAACGTGCCCGAGGATATCGGGGCGCACGGGGTGTGGGTGCGGTCGGTGCTGAGCGGGGCGGGCGAACGCGCTGCGCACAACGCCACGGCCCTGCACCAGGCGCTGCTCGGCGCGCCCGCCGTCGCGCAGGCCCAGCGGGCGCTGCGGCAGACGACGATCGCTCTCGACGCCCGTGAGACCGAGCTGGTGATCCTGCGTCACGCCGCCGTTTCCGGCAACGACTACTGCTGGCGTGAGCACGTCGATCCGGCGAAGGCCGCGGGCCTGACCGACGCCGAGATCGCCGCACTCCGCACCGGTGACCTCACCGGGCTGGCCGAACGCGACGCCCAGCTCGCCGCGTTCGTCGAGGCCGCGGTGAGTGGCGACGGCACCACGAAGGCGAGGGCCGCACTGGAGACATGGCTCTCCCGCGAGCACGTCGTGAAGCTGGCGATGCTCGTGGGCTACTACTCGATGATCGGAGTGGCGCGGACGGCGCTCGGCGTCTCCTGACCACGATTCTCAAGGAAGAAAACATGTCTGAAAAGCTTACGTTGGGCGTGGTCGGAGACGTCACCGCATTTCATCGCGAGCCCGAGTCGGGTTACGCGTTCGTCGGGAGCTACCTGCAGGAGCTCGACATCGTGTTCGCGCAGAACGAGCGGCTCTACACGACGTCGGAGGACATCATCCCGGCGGTCGGCTGGACCGAGGTGACCCGGCCGGAGAACGTCGCCGGGCTCAAGCTCGGCAACTACGACGTGATCTCCTGCGCGAGCAACCACAGCGGCGACCTGGGCCCCGACATCCTGATGGAGACGATCGCGGCGTTGCGCGACAACGGATTCGCGGTGATCGGCGCGGGCGCGAACATCGCCGAGGCGCGCAAGCCCGCGTTCGTCGACCGCGGCGACACCCGCGTCGGGTTCCTCGCCTACTGCTCGCTGCTGCGACCGAACTACGAGGCCGGGCCGCAGCGGCCGGGTGCCGCCCCGATGCGGGCGCACACCCACTACCAGCAGGTCGACTACCAGCCCGGTACGAAGCCGAAGATCCTCACGTTCCCGGTCGCCGAGGACCTGTCGGCGATGGTCGCCGACATCCGGGCCGCCAAGGAGCAGTGCGACGTGCTGGCCGTCTCGTTCCACTGGGGCGTCCACCTCGTGAAGGGGGTGCTGCCCGACTACGAGCACGCGGTCGCGCGCGCCGCCATCGACGCGGGCGCCGACGTGATCATCGGGCACGGTCCGCACGTCATCAAGGCGATCGAGTTCTACAACGGCAAGCCGATCTTCCACAGCCTCGGCAACTTCTGCTTCGACCTGCCCAGCAAGCTGATCGAGGAGGCCAGGGCCCGCAACAAGGAGTTCGACGACCTCATCGGCAGCCATCAGGAGATAAACGAACCGACCGAGTACGACGAGTGGTACCACCCCTACTCCGTCTCGCCGGACCAGGTGCTATCGCTGATCGGGCAGGTCGAGATCGTCGACAAGCGCGTCGGGCGGGTGTCGTTCCGGCCGGTGGTCATCAACAAGCGGGCCCAGCCCGTCGTGCAAAAGCCCGACGACCCCGGCTTCACCCAGGTGCTCGACTACCTGACCGAGGTCACACAGAGCCAGGGCATCTCCACCAGCTACACCATCGAGGGCGACGAGGTGGTGTGCCGATGAACGTCCTCGTGACCGGCGGCGGGCTCGTCGGAGCCCAGGTGGCGCGGCTGATGCAGGAGTCCGGGCACACTCCGGTCGTGTTCGACCTCAACCCCGACCGCGCGTCGCTGGCCGACCACATCGACATCGCCGCCGCCGTCATCGTCCAGGGCGACCTGCTCGACCTGACCTCCGTCGAGAAGGCGGTGAAGGACAACGAGGTCCGCCGGATCGTGCACACCGCGGCGTTCCCGGGTCTCACCGCGGGCGCACTGGCGAACCCGATCGGCAACGTGCAGGTCAACGTGCTCGGCACCGCGCACGTGCTCGAGGCCGCACGGCGGCACGACGTGGAGCGCGTGGTGCTGTGCAGCTCCAGCGCCGCGTACAGCGTGATGGGCGGGAAGGACAACGGACAGGCCGACGCCGAGGACGCCTACCCGCGGCCGTCGTCGATCTACGCGATGTCGAAGAAGGCGGCCGAGGACCTGGGCATGGTGTACGCGAAGTCGTACGACATGGAGGTGATCGCCGTCCGGTTCGCCCGCGTGTTCGGGCCGTTGCGCCGGGGCGGGGGCGGGATGGCCACCGTGGAGATGGAGGGCTATCTGCGCGACGCGCTCGCCGGGAAGCCCGTCGAGGTGGAGCCGTCACGCCGGGAGTGGATCTACTGCAAGGACGCCGCGGGCTCGGCGCACCATGCCTGCTGGGCCGATCTCTCGGGATTCCCCGACCGGGTCTTCAACGTCGGCATCGGGGTGGCCGACAGCGGCGACGACCTCGCGGCGGCGCTGCGTTCCGCCGTGCCTGACGCCGCGGTGACCGTGCGCGCCACCGGCATGCCCGACACCGTGCCGATGAGCCCGCACCGTACTCGCACGGTGCTCGGGTTCACCCCGCGTTATCCACTGCCTGCGGCGTTCGCCGACTACCGGCAGTGGATCGAGTCAACCGCTTCCTGAGGAGTTCCCATGCCGACTTTTAACCCTACCGCCGAGGGCATCGCCATCGGCGGCGAGATCGTCGAGCCCACCGGCGACCAGGTCGTCGACCTCGTCGCGCCGTCGACCGAGCAGACCTACGCGACAGTGCGGCGCCCGTCGGTCACCGACGCCGATCGCGCCGCCGTGGCTGCGCGCGAGACCTTCGACAGCGGGGTCTGGTCGGGGCTGCCACTCGTCGAGCGGGTCGAAGTGCTGGACCGGGCGCTGAGCCACGTCGAGGAGTCGGTCGAGGAGATCGCGCGGCTGTGCGCGTTCGAGATCGGGGCACCGCTGCGCGTGACCCGCGCCAGCGTGCACGGCTCGCTGAAGGTCATCCGCGCCATGGGCGCCATGGCGTTGGAGACCTCGGACGTCGTGCCCGCGTCGCGCGGCTGGGACTACGAGGTGCAGTACGACCCGATCGGCGTCGCGCTGGAGATCGTGCCCTGGAACTCGCCCTTCACCGGCACCATGCGGCACGCGGCGCAGGCCCTGCTCGCAGGCTGCACCGTGATCGCGAAGCCACCGCCGGACACCCCGTTCTCGTCGCTGGTCTGGGCCCGTGCCCTGACCGCCGCCGGACTGCCGGCGGGCGCGTTCAACATCGTGCCCGCCGATGCCGCCGTCAGCGAACACCTTGTCACGCACCCCGCCGTCGACAAGATCGGGTTCGTGGGTGGCACCGGCATCGGACGCCGGGTCGCCGAGCTGGCCGGGCGCCACCTCAAACGCTACGTACTGGAGCTGGGCGGCAAGTCCGCCGCGGTCGTGCTCGACGACGCCGACCTCGACCTCGTCGCGGCGGCCGCCGCGAACAGCGTCTACTTCAACTCCGGGCAGATCTGCAGCGCGCTCAGCCGCATCATCGTGCCCCGCGAGCGGATCGGCGACGCGGTGGCGGCGTTGCAGAAAAAGGTCGACACCTTCGTCGTCGGCGATCCGTTCGACGACGCCACCACCATGGGGCCGATGGCATCGCGGGCGCACTACGAACGGGTGCGCACGGCCATTGGCGCCGCGGCGGCGGAGGGGGCGACGCTGGAGTACGGCGGCGACAGGCCACCCGGTCTGTCACACGGCTTCTATCTGCAGCCCACCCTGTTCAGCGGCACCAACGACATGGCGGTGGCACAGGAGGAGCTGTTCGGCCCGGTCGCGGTGCTCATCCCGCACGACGGTGACGACGACGCGCTGCGGCTGGCCAACGACTCGGTGTTCGGGCTGGGCGGCAGCGTGTTCTCCGCCGATACCGACCGGGCCCGCGCCGTCGCTGCTCGGATGCGCACCGGCAGCGTGACGATCAACGCCTGGGCCACCAACCAGCTCGGTCCGCGTGACCCGCACAAGGACTCCGGCTGGGGCACCTCCACCGGCATCGAGGGCTACCAGGCCTATCGGTCGACGCGAATCGTGAACCTACGGCCGGTGAACTGACCACAGGGGTCGTACCTCCACACGCCGAGCCGGTGACGGCGACGGTGATCGACTCGGCTGGAACGCGAGGCCAGGGGCCGAAGCAGGTCAGCTCGTCGAGCGGCGGCGTCGCATACGTGCTGACAGGATGCCCGGCTGGGTGACGCCGCCAAGATACTGTCCGTCCGTCACGGACTTCCTTGAAGATTCGTATGCAGAATGTGGTGCTTTCCCGCTGGGCGAGCGGTGAGACGGAGTGGGGCGGCTGGTGTACCACCGGATCGCCGTACGCGGCGGAGCCGCTCGCCCTGGAGGGGCGGGGACTTCGTCATCCTGGACGGCCCAGCACGGCCTCTTCGGATACGAGACATTACTCGCCGGCTGGGGGCATTAGCTGTGCCATCTCATGACATTGGTTCCTCGCTGTCAGGCTTGGCGGGCGCAGGACGCGAGGCGATCGGCGAGCGCGATGACGAGGTTGCGCAGTTCATCGGGGCGCTCGATGACGAACGGCCGGTCGAGTGAGGCGAGTGCCGGAGGCAACCAGTCGAGCCGCTCCGCCCGTAGCTCGACGCGCAGCCAGCGCTCGGGCGCCGGGTCCTTGCCTGCCGTGGGCTCGTGCTCCTCCAAGCTCGCGACGCTGGCGGGAAGGTGGGCACGGATCTGCTCAACCGTCCCGTGGATCCGCAAGGTCACCTCATGCCGGTACTCAGCCGTGGCGAACCCTGACAACACGCGCTGTGCCGGACCGGGACCCACGGGCGCCTCGAATGAGCCGGGCAGGGTCCTTGCGTCTGCGATGCGATCGAGCCGGAAGGTCCGGTCCTCACCGATCCCAGCGTCCGTGCCCGTGACGTACCACTGGCCCGAATGGGCGACGATTCCGTACGCGTGCAGCGTGCGTTCGCTGCGCCGGCCGTCGCGGTCGGTGTATCTGATCGAGACCGGTCGGCGGTGGCGCACCGCATCGGCAATGGTGAGCAGGATCCCAGCGTCCGGGGTGGCGAACTCACCAGGCTGATCCGTGAAGGCGAGAGATTCCAGGAGCGTGTCGAGCCGGCGGGCGACGCGCTTGGGCAGCACCCGCCGGATCTTGGCCGATGCCGTCTCGCTCGCCGTGTGACCCGCGGCCATCAACCCTGCTCGGCGGCCGGCGACCAAGCCGAGCAGCACGGCCAGCGCCTCGTCGTCACTGAGCATGAGCGGAGGCAAACGGTACCCGGGGGCAAGCCGGTACCCGCCGTAGCGTCCGCGCACCGACTCCACGGGCACGTCAAGGTCGATCAGCTGGTCTACATACCGCCGCACGGTGCGCCCATCAACGCCGAGCCTGTCGGCGAGTTCGGCCACCGTCCGAGTGCCGCCCGACTGCAGCAGCTCCAGGAGTGTCAGCACGCGGCCGGTGGGTCGAGGCATGTTCACAGCCTACGCAAATACAGGACCGATTCTGTCCACTATTTCTCCTAGCCTGCGAAGTGCAGCGACTTCATCAGCCAAGGAGATCACCATGGACTTCGTCTCGATCCGCATCATTACCAGCGATGTCGCGCGCCTCGTCGAGTTCTACGAGCGAGCCACAGGGGTGCAGGCGATGTGGGCCACCGAGGACTTCGCCGAACTCAAGACCCCCAACGCCACCCTCGCGATCGCCGGCACCCGCACCGTCCCGCTGTTCGCCCCGGGCTCTGCCCGCCCGGCGGACAACCACAGCGTGATCACCGAGTTCCGCGTCGACGACGTGGACCGCGTTCACCAGAACCTGGCCGGCTTCGTCACCGACTTCGTCAACGAGCCCACCACGATGCCCTGGGGCAACCGGTCGCTGCTGTTCCGCGACCCCGACGGCAACCTCGTCAACTTCTTCACCCCAGTCACCCCGGCGGCCATCGAGAAGTTCGCACGTTGACGCCACGCACAGCCGATCATGCGGGGACCCTGAGAGCCCAGGGCTTCCGATGAACGCGTCCGCCGAGTCCAGGAGCGCCAACAGCAGGGGGCACCGGAACACACCGCTGCCCCCGAAGGACGTCTGCGGTTGTGTCGGGCCATGACGAGCATCGGAACGGAAAGTCCCGTTAGCAGAGCAGCATTGCGCGGCTTACCGTGACTTTCTGTTCGAATGCGCTTAGCGGGCGTGTGCGCGCAGGTCACGGTCCAGGTCCCGGAACTGAGGACGCTGGGTCAGTGCGCGCGCCGGGGAAGGCCTCGGCGCGGGCCTGTGTCAGGGTGTCCAGGTGCCGATGCGGTCCAGGCGGCGTCGCTGCTGGGCGGCGGTCGGCAGGTCCAGCCCCTGGCCGCGGGCGGTGAGGCGTTCGGCGACCGCGGTGCGGTGCTGGATGCTCTTGTGGTCGTCGTATTTGAACTTGGCCTGGACGGCGGTGACCTCCAGGCGTAGCCCGCGGATGCCGGCCAGCATGCGCCCGTACGGGGGGCGGTCCACGGCGACCTCGGCGTGGTCGCCGCTGGGCTGGAAGTGGGCGAGCTGCCGGGTCAGCAGGTCGGCCTTGGCCTGGGGGTCGTCGATGACGTGCGCGCGGCAGGTGAACTGGACGGCCGCGTAATAGCTGGTCGGGACCCCGTCCCGGGGCGGAATATCAGCGGCGGCGCGCCAGGTGCCGGGAACGAAGGCGTAGTCGCCGATGACGGTGAAGGTCACATCCGGGTTGTGCTCGATCGCCTTCCAGCCCGGATTCGGGCGGGCGAGATGGACCAGCAGATCACTGCCGTCGCAGACGAAATGGGTGGGGACGACGACGGGCGGCCGGCCGGGCAGGCCGTTGACGGCGAGCTGGCCGAAGTCGTGGCCATCGGCGATCCAGGTCTGCCACTCGGCCTCGTCCAGGCTCGCGTCCCAGGGCTGGATGAACATGAGGGAACTCCTTCTGAGTGATCGATGTGATGAAGGCGGTGTCGGGCGGTCAGGTGAGGGCCAGCAGGCTGACCGCGGCGGCGGCGGCGCCCAGGCCGGCGAGCCCCGCCGCGGCCTGGGCGTTCCGAGCGAATCGCATACATTCTCCTAGGTGACGGTTCGATGAAGAACGGCTCAGATGCCGGCAGCGCGATGCCCGCGGGCCATGACTGGAATGTCATGAGCGTGTAATGGTCGCCTTCCGCCGCGGACCACTGCGCGGCGGTGCCGAGTCGCCGTTCAAGGATGCAGGCCGCGAGGCGGCCCGCGGCGTTGATACACGGCGGATACATGGCCGAGCAGCCGCGGATACCCGGTCGATACAGAGCGGACGGAAAAGGGCTCCAAAGTGGCCACGGCGTCGTGAAGGACGGCGTGATCCCACCGAGAAGGAGTCCTTGATGCGTGTGTTGATGTGCGGTCTGCTCGGTCTAACGGTGCTGACCGGCTGCGGGGGAGCCTCAACCCCCGCGGCAGACAGCGGCGGTGCCACGATGGACAAGGTCCGCGAGCGGGAGACTGTCATCGCCACCTGCATGAAGCAGAAGGGTTTCTCCTACACCCCCTCGGTCAGCCGGCCCAAGCAGTCCGATGCGAACCCCGCTGACTACGCGGCGATGAAGGCGGACCGCAGCAAGAACGGCTTCGGCGTCTTCTCCGCCGTCATCTATCCGAAGCCGCCGGAAACACAGGCGCCGGACCCCAACAAGGCGACGATCGACGGCCTCTCCGGCGCCAAGCGGGACGCCTACCTCAAGACCATGAACGAGTGCCGGGTCAACGCCCTCCAGCAGGTGGACGGCCTGAAAGTCACCTCGGTCGCCGACTATCAGGACCAGATGAGCACGGAGATCGAGAACATCGACAAGGAACTCGACGGCGACCCCAAGCTCCTGGAGCTCGCCGCGCCCTTCGCCGAGTGCCTGAAGTCCAAAGGCGAGCGGGTGACCTCCGCGAAGCCGCTCGCGCTGAGTGTTCGCGGCTGGGAGGTGTGGAGCGAGCAGGCCGACCAGCTCGGCAAGGCGGGCAAGGTCACGGCGGAGGCGGCCAGGCCGTATCTCGCCAAGGAGATCACGTCGGCGCTGGTCGACCTGGAGTGCGGCAAGGACTTCTACGCCGCCTTCGTCCCCCTGCAAAAGCGGCTCACCAACGAGGCCAGGGCGAAGTACGGGTTCCAAGAGCGGTGATGCGTACCCCTCGTGGCAAGCTGCTGCTCGTGCTGGCCGTGGTCTTGGTGGTCGCGGGGACCGGCTGGGGAGTGGGCACTCTGCTGCGTTCCCCGGCCGACGAGGCGGCGGCGCGCAAGCCGCCCAAACCGTCGCTGGTCACCGTCGCGGTCGAGCGGCGCAAGCTGGTCGCCACCGTAGTGGTCAGCGGCGCGCTGGAGTACGGCTCGCCGTATCCGGTGTCGCTGGCCGGAGTGGTGGGCGGCAGCGAAACCGCTCAGCGCGCTACCCGCGCTCCCCGGCGGGGCACCCTCGCGGAGGGCGCGGTGCTGATGGAGGTGAACGGGCGCCCGGTGTTCGTCTTCTCCGGCACGGTGCCGATGCACCGCAGCATCGTCTCCGGCGCCAAGGGGGCCGATGTCAAGCAGTTGCAGAAGGCGCTGCGCAGGCTCGGCTACCGCGCGCCCGCGACCGGCGTGTTCGACCAGGCGACCATCACCGCGGTGTCGCGCTTCTACGCCAAGCGGGGCTATGAGGCGCAGCAACCCACCTTGGAACTGCGGCAGAGGCGCGACGACCTGCGCCGGGCCGTACGGGTCGCGCAGGAAGTGTTCGCGACCGAGCGTAAGGCCCTTGACCAGGGCAAGGATGTGCTCCCGCTGAAAGTCAGGCTCGCCAACGCCCGGCAGGATCTGAAGGAGGCCGAACAGGCGCTGAAGAGCACGCGGGCACAGGAGCACACCACCGAGGACGAGGCCAAGGTCGAGGCCGCCGAGAGCGCCGTACGGGCGGCCGGGGAGAAGCTGCTGGCGGCCCAGCAGGAGCTCGCCCAGGCCACCGTGACGCCCACCCCCGCGCCCAGCCTCAGCTCCAGCCCCACCGCAGGCCCCACTGCCGATGCCACGGCCGGGCCGCCTGCCGACACCCGCCTGCTCGAACTCCGGGTCGCCAACGCCAGAGCGGATCTGGCCGCCGCCAGGTCGGCGCTGGAGCGCGTACTGGAGGAGGCCGGGACCGCGCGGGCCAAGCGGCTGACCGAGCTGACGAAGAACGTCCGGGTAGCGCGCGAGGTCGTCGTCACCGCCGAGCAGGTGCTCAGGCAGGCCAGGCAGCTCTCGCCCGCCAAGCTGAAGGTGGCCAACGCCCAGAGTGACCTGGCTGCGGCCCGAGCGCTGCTGGCCGAGTTCTCCCGGACCTACGGCACCACCGTCCCGCCGGGAGAGGTCGTCTTCCTGCCCAAGCTGCCCGCCCGCCTGCACAAGTCGACCGTCAAGGCGGGCGAGCCGGTGGACAAGTCGATCGCCACGGTGACCAGCTCCACCTTCGTGGTCTCAGGCTCGGTGGACGTGGCTGAGGCCGAGCGGCTGAAGACAGGTCTGAACGCGAGCATCGAAACCGAGGCCGGCAAGACCGTCCCCGGCACGGTGACCTCCCTCGGCGGACGTGACGCGAAGGGCGCCGTGCCGGTGATGATCACTCCTGCCTCGATGAGGGGCCTCAAGAAGCTCGCCGGCGCGCCCGTCACGGTTCGCGTCACCATCGGAGCCACCGACCAGGAGGTGCTCGTGGTCCCCGCCGCGGCAGTCGTCACCGCCGCGGACGGCAAGGCCCGGGTGCAGGTGGAGACCGCGCCCGACCAGACCAAGGAGGTCGAGGTACGCACCGGCCTGTCCGCCGACGGAGCCGTGGAGGTGGCCGGCGACCTCAAGCCGGGCGACATGGTGGTGATCAACAGTGCCTGAACCGGTCATCCTGCTCCACGACCTGACCAAGGAGTTCCCCACCGATCCTCCCGTCCGGGCGCTCTCCGCCGTCAACCTAAGAGTTGAAAAATCGGACTACGTGGCCATCGTCGGCCCTTCCGGATCAGGGAAGTCCACCCTGCTCAACACACTCGGCCTGCTCGACCGGCCGACCAGCGGCAGCTACCGGCTCGACGGCATCGAGACCATCTCACTGAAGGACAGCGTGCGGACCACCATCCGCGGCAGCCGTATCGGCTTCGTCTTCCAGTCCTTCCACCTGTTGCCGCACCGCAGCGTGCTGGAGAACGTCATGCTCGCCGAGGTCTACGGCGCAACACGGCGCGGGGGGCGGCGGGAACGCGCGATGCGCGCTCTGGAGCGGGTACGGCTGTCGCACCGGGTGGACTTCCTGCCCGGCAGGCTGTCCGGCGGCGAGCGGCAGCGCGCCGCCATCGCCCGCGCCCTCATGGGCGAACCGTCGCTGCTGCTGTGCGACGAACCCACCGGCAACCTCGACAGCAAGAACACCGACGCCGTGCTCGACCTGTTCGACGAACTGCGCGCCCAGGGGATGACCATCGTGGTCATCACTCACGAGAACGACGTGAGCGACCGGGCCGGGCGCCGGGTGCGTATCACTGACGGCGTCCTCACGGAGGAGTAGATGTGCACCCGCGCGACCTGCTGAACGAGGCCATGGCGGGCCTGCTGGCCCGCCCGGTGCGCTCGGCGCTGACCACCCTGGGCACCGTGCTGGGCATCACCACGCTCGTGGTCACTCTGGGCGTCGCCGCGACGGCGGGCAACCAGATCGTCGGCCGCTTCGACGAGCTGACCGCCACCTCCGTCACGATCGAAGTCCCGGAGAACCCCTTCCCCCTGGTCGATTGGGCCGACGTCAGCCGGGTGACCCGGCTGCGCGGGGTGGTCTGCGCCGCCGCGCTCGCCGAGTCGGAACAGAGCGCCAATCTCAGCGTCCGCTCCAACGACATCGTGGACCCGACCCGGGTCACCGACCAGACTCTGACCGTGCTCTCCAGCAGCCCCGGCCTGCCCGCCGCGGTCAAAGGCAGAATGATCGAGGGCCGCTACTTCGACGCCGGGCACATCGCCCGCGGGGACAAGGTCGTCGTGCTGGGCCAGCACGCAGCCAAGCTGCTGGGCATCACCCGGCTGACACGGGCCCCGGCCGTCTTCATCGGCACCCAGGCGTACACCGTCATCGGCGTGCTCGGCGACCTGAAACGCGAAAAGAGCCTTGCGAGCGCAGTCCTGTTGCCCCCGGCCGTCGGCAAGCGCTACGGCCTGAACACCGTGACCCGGGTCCTGGTCAACACCGGCCTCGGCGCCGCCGAACTGATCGCCAAGCAGGCGCCGGCCGCGCTCAGCCCCGGCAACGAGGCCCTCCTCCAGGTCATCTCGCCGCCCAGCCCCACCAGAGCCCGCGATGCGGTGGAAGGCGACGTCAACGCCCTCTTCCTGATCCTCGGGCTGGTCTCCCTGGTCGTCGGCGCGGTCGGCATCGCCAACGTCACCCTGGTGACCGTGATGGAGCGCATCGCCGAGATCGGCCTGCGCCGCGCCCTCGGCGCCGCCCGCCGCCACATCGCCGCGCAGTTCCTGCTGGAGTCCACCCTCACCGGGCTGACCGGCGGCATCATCGGCGCTTCCGGAGGGATCGTCGTGATCGTCGCGGTCTGCGCTGCCAAGCAGTGGACTCCGGTCCTGGACGTACGGCTGGCCGTCATGGCGCCTGCCGCCGGTGCCGTCGTCGGGCTGCTCGCGGGTCTGTACCCGGCCCTGCGTGCCGCTCGCATGGAACCGGTCAACGCACTTCGGTAGATATGGTGCATTTTCATGACATCCCTGCTGCTCGTCGAAGACGACGCGGTGATCCGCGCGTCGGTCAGCCTGGCCCTGGAGCGCTACGGCTATCGAATGACCACCGCCGCTGACGGGCTGAGCGGCCTGGAGGCGGCCCAGACAGGCGGCCACGACCTCCTGCTGCTGGATGTGATGCTGCCCAGCCTGGACGGCATCAGCTTGTGCCGCAGGATCCGGGAAACCAGTCAGGTGCCGATCCTCATGATGTCGGCCCGCGGCGACGGCCTGGACATCGTCGCCGGGCTGGAGGGCGGCGCCGACGACTATGTGGTCAAACCGGTCGACCTGCCGGTGCTGGTGGCCAGGATCCGCTCGCTGCTGCGCCGGGCCACCATCGCTCAGCCCCAGCCCACGACCGGGCAGGCCGCCGCGAGCGCGGTGCTCACCTTCGGCGAGCTGAGCATCGACACCGGTTCGCTGGAGGTACGGCGGGCCGGGCGACGCGTCGAGCTGAGCCCGACCGAGCTGCGGCTGCTGCTGGAGTTCGCCGCCCATCCCGGCATCGTGCTGGAACGGGCGACGCTGCTGCGCACCGTGTGGGACTACGGATGGGACGGCGACAGCCGCGTGGTCGACCTGTGCGTACAGCGCCTGCGCAAGAAGATCGGCGCCGAGCGCGTCGAGACGGTCCGCGGGTTCGGCTACAAATTGAGCGCCACATGAATCCGGCTTCGCTGCGATGGAAGATCGCCGCCCTCGTCACGCTCGCCTCCACCGTCGTCGCCGCCATGGTCGGGCTGCTGGTGCACCAGGCGACCTGGCAGCGTGCCCTGGACATCGGCGAGGTCCAAGCCCAGATGGCCCTCGACAAGTCACTGGCCCCCGCTGACCGGCCCGGCGGCACGCCCGACGACGTGGTGACCGTCGAGGAGCTCCCTGACGCTCTGGCTGCCCAGCTGCGTCCTGGCCGGCCGGTGATCTGGTACGGGCTCGATCACCGGGACGAGCCGTGGATGTGGGCCGCCCAACCGTATGGCAGCGACGGCCGCCAGGCGGTGAGCGTACAGATCTCGATGGGCTCGGAGCTGCGCAGCCTGTACGCGCTGGACCGCAACATGGCCAAATCCGCACTGCTCGCCCTGTCGGGGGTGGTACCGCTGTCGGTGCTGGCGGCCGAGCTCCCCAACCGGCGGCTTCGGCGCATGGCCCGCACCGCCCGCGAGATCGCCGACGGCAACCTGGCCGCTCGCACCGATGCGGGCGGCCGGGACGAGATCGCCGAGATCGGCGCCGGGCTCAACTCCATGGCCGCCAGCCTGCAGCGGCGGCTGCTGGCCGAGCAGCGCTTCACGGCCGACGTCGCGCACGATCTGCGTACCCCACTGATGGGGCTGCTGACCGCCAGCCAGTTGCTGCCCGACGGGCAGGCCACCGACATGGTCCGCGACCGAATCGGCGTGCTGCGCGGCCTGGTCGACGATCTGCTGGAAATCTCCCACCTGGACGCCACCGGCGAACAACCGGATCGGCAGTCGGTGCCGCTGGCCGACCTGGTACGCGAGTCGCTGCACCGTGTCGACGTGCCCGCCGACCTGCATATCGTCGGCGACCAGGGCGACACGACAGCCGTCACCGATGCGCGCCGCCTGGAGCGCATCGTCGCCAACCTGCTCCTCAACGCCCGCACGCACGGCGCCGCCCCGGTAATGATCACCGTGCGCTCCCGCCAGATCGTCATCCGCGATCATGGGCCAGGTTTCCCACCTGACCTGCTTGCGAACCTGAACAAGGGACAGGCGCAGCGCTTCCACACCGGACGGACCGAGCGCGGCCGCGGGCACGGGCTCGGCCTGACCATCGTGCTCGGCCACGCCCGCATCATCGGGGCAAGCCTCCAGTTCGCCAACCCGGTCAACGGTGGTGCGAGCGTCACCATCACCTTGCCCGACTGAGGTGCCCAGCGGATCGCAGAGACCCACTCAAGGTGGCCGATCCTGATGATGTCGGCACGCGGCGACTCGCTGGATGTGGTGGCCGGTGGCGACGACTAAGTGGTCAAACCGGTCGACACCCCAGTGCTGGTGGCCCGGATCAGGTCGCTGCACCACCGCCCCCGACGGCGGCGCCGTCGCCACCCCACCAGATGGCCGGCCCGATGCACGGTTGATACACGGTCAAGCCCGTACGGAGACACGGCCACGGCCGGACGGACACGTGGGTGGCCCACCGTGTTCGGCATGCGACGTTCCTTCGTGCTCCTCCTGCTGGCGAGCGCCCTGTCCGGCTGCGGAACCGTACCGTCCGTCTCCGGGGCAACCGTGTCCGACGTGCCCCTGCCGTGGCCGGCCGAGGGCCAGGCGGCGGTCGAGGTGGAGGGCGTGGGCAGCCTGGGCGCCAGCGGCGGCCCTGATCCGCTGCCCATCGCCAGCGTGACCAAGGTCATGACCGCCTACGTGATCCTGCGCCGCCATCCGCTCCGGCTCGGCGACGACGGCCCGCCTATCACCGTGGACCGTACGGCCGCCGACGAGTCCTACGCACCGCAGGAGTCCACCGCCCCGGTCAGGGAGGGCGAGCGGCTACGGCTGCGCCGTCTGCTGGAGCTGATGATGGTGCCCTCGGGCAACAACGTGGCCCGCCTCCTGGCCCGCTGGGACTCCGGTTCCCAGGAGCGCTTCGTCGAGCGGATGAACGCCACCGCCCACCGCCTGGGCATGGCCGCCACCACGTACACGGGCGCCAGCGGCAACGAGGACAGCACCGTCAGCACCGCGGCCGACCAGCTCAAGCTGGCCAAGGAGGCCATGCGCGACCCGGTCTTCCGTGAGGTGGTGGCACAGGCTGACACGGCCGTGCCCGGCGACGGGAGAAGGCTGCCCAACACCAACACGCTGCTGAACAAGCACGGCGTCATCGGCATCAAGACCGGCTCCGGCACCGTCGCGGGCGGCAACCTGATGTGGGCCTCCCGCGTACGAGGCCGCCTGGTGCTCGGGGTGATCCTCGGCCAGGTGGCGAACACCAACCCGGTCGCCGCCAAGGCGGCGGCGCTAGAGGCGGGCGGGAAGATGAGCGCGGCGGTCGAACGGTGGCTGCTCAAGCGGCCGGCGGCACTCCTGCCAGAGCCCCGCCCCACCACTCCTCGCCCTGCCGAAGCGATCGGCCCCGCTCACCGGTGACCCGTCCCGGCAGTTATCCGGGGTAGTCAAGCGAACTAGCTGGTCAGCCGTTTGAAGGTCGTTAAGTCACGTAAGACACAAGTAGGCAAACCACGGCCGCCGCGCCAGTGGGCCGTCGAGAGGTCCGTCAGCCGCGATCGATCCAGCGAACTCAACTCAAGAACTGTTGCTTAGCCTAATTTCTGCACTCATCCTCCCCGGAGGCCGCTTCGCGGCGAGGGCCTACCTCACGCCGTCCAAGCCGTCGCCCGGATGCACGACCCATAGCCCTCGCCGCATGGCCCCAACCCGCTAACAACCCAGCTCAGTACGCCTTCCGGCGGTCTTCTGCAAAACGCTTCAGCTAAAGCCGACGGCGAGCAAGCAGCGTGGAGTCGTGAGCGTTGATAGACGTTCCGTCGCGGGTCATCTTCCGTGGCCGCTGCTCGACCACGAGGGCCTCGAAGTCTTTCGGTAGGCCGGGCAGCAACTCTTCGGCAAGAAACATGGCCCTGCGCTGGCTCGCGGTCAAGTGTGTGAGCTCCACGGAGGGTGCGTGGCCGACGACGAGGAGATATCCGCCGGGCGCGACGGCGTCGGCCAGCCGGCGGGTCACGTCCATCATCCCGCCGTCCGGCGCGTGCAGATAGTGGCTGGTCACCAGATCGTATGACCGCCCGGCCACCGCGATGGTCCGTGCGTCGACCCGCCACCAGTCAACCTGATCGGCGATTCCGGCTTGCTCGGCGTGCCGGGTGGCGCGTGCCAGGCCGTTGACGGAGAAATCCGCGCCGGTGACCGTCCAGCCCTGGCGAGCCAGCCAGATCACATCGCCGCCCTCACCGCAGCCGACGTCGAGCGCGGTACCGGGGGTCAGTCCGGCCGCCTCGGCGACGAGCTGCGGATTAGGACTTCCGCTCCAGAACTTCTCTTGGCCTGCGTACCTCTCGTCCCAGCCCGACGGCTCGAACATAGCGGCCGCCTCGTCTTCGGTGAGCTGGTGGTGAGGCTCAGTCATCGGGGCGCTTTCCTTCCCGTGCGTCGGATCGCATCGTGGGGCTCGTTGAGATTTGCGTTCACGATCCTCTTAAGGCGTCAGGCCGTGCCTGCGTGCGCCGAGCACGCGCTCGGTGACTTGCCGCTCCAGTTCGGGAGGGTTGGTGAACAGCGTGACCCGATCGGTCCACTGCCGCCACAGCTGCGCTTGGTGGAGCGAGGCCGCGCCACCGCCGATGAGACCGACAGCCTTGTCGCGCACTTCCCAGGCGTGGCAGTACGCGCAGTGCAGTACGTCCCGGCCCCAGCGATCGGCTACGGCCGCGCCCAGACCTGCCGGGCCGCCACCGATGATCACAACGTCATGTGTACTCATGCCGTGATGGTGCACTCGCTCCAAGAGGAACGTCACAAAAAGGTGCCGGAATAGCAAAAGCCAAGGCCGTCACGTGGTCTCGCACCCCCGGGAGGACAGGGAGACGACCGGGGACAGGCCGCCGGCGGCCTTAATGTCGACGGAGCAGAGCAACACGATCGGCGTCAGACGCGAGTTCGCCAAGGCGAAGGCGGGGCCGGAACACGAAGCGCCGTAGCGCCGAGCGGCCACCGCCTTCGGCGCGGATGCACACACAGGAACCGTAACGTCGAGAACGCTCCTTCGACGTACACGTTGATGCAGGTGGCCGATTGCGTGTTCGGCGATCGCTCCGATGAGCCGATGACGGCTCATCGGAGCACTGGTCACGCGCTCTCGCGCGCGGTGTCCGACGGCTCCGCGTGGGCCTCGGAACGGGGCCGGTACGTCGCCGCGAGGAGGCCCGCAACAGCGACGACGCCGACGCCGATCGCGACGAGGGCACCCCACCCACCCGCGACCACGATGCCCAGCGCCGCGTCGATCGACGCCGCTCCGGGCCCCGCGATCGCCACCACGGCGGCCACGACGGCCAGGACCAGCACGTACTCGTAGCCGTCCTTGAAGACGAAGAAGCCGTTGCGCCGGTGCGCGACGACGGCGGCGACCAGCATGACGGAGATGACCGCGGCGGACGAGAGCGGCGTGAGGAACCCGAGGATCAGGCCGGCTCCAGCGACGACCTCCACGATCGCGCTCATCGCGGCCTGGACCATCCCGTGCCGCAGGCCCAAGCTCTCGAACCAGCGTGCAGCGCCGGGCAGGCGTCCGCCGCCGAAGGCGTGGTTGAGCCCGTGTACGACCATGACGCCGCCGAGAACCACTCGCAGCAGCAACAACGCGACATCTATTCGATCCATTGGCAGATCTCCTTAATCGGATCCGTTGAACGAAGCACGCAGCGGTTCGACGGGCGAGTTCCATGACTCGGGAACCGCCGCGTTCCCGGTCCCACGTCCGGTGGCGCGGCGGTCACGACTTGTCACTGCCGACGACGCTCTCGGCCGCACCGTGCTCGGAGAGCAGCCGGAACTTCTGCACCTTGCCGCTAGGCGTCGTCGGCGGCTTCGCCACGGCTGTGATCCGGCGGGGCAGCTTGAACCGGGCCGGCCGCCGACGTGTGCCGGCAGCCCTTCCTCGTCGCAGTCGACCGCGCCTTCTTCGAGCTGGACCCAGGCGCTCGTCCGGTACGCCAACGACCGCCGCGCGGACGACCGCTGGATGGGGACGATCGTCTGCGGCGGCGGTTCGGTGGTCGAAGGTATGGAGGGCGCCCTTCCTGGGGTAGCCGGCGTTGCAGGTGCGGGTCGGCAGTTCGAGTCGGAAGTCCCGGAGGGCGCTCGCGCAGCGACCCCTGGCCGGCGTCCACTGGACGGCTGCGTCACGGGTTAATGGGGCACCTCGGGGATCGCATCCGGCGCGATCTTGACGTCGATGACGACGGGGCGGTCGCTGTCCCGCATCGCGGCCAGCGCGGGAGCGAGGTCGGCCATCGTCGACACGGTCAAGCCCTTGCAACCGAGTGGCCCGGCGAGGTCGGCGAACTGCGGCCATTCGAACAACGACAGCCCCGGATCGATACCGCGATTGATGAACTGGTCGTACTCCGCCCCGTAGCTGCCGTCGTTGCAGACGACAACGGTGAGGGGAATGCCGTGCCGCACGGCGGACTGCAGCTCGGCCAGGCCACTCATCATGAACCCACCGTCGCCGGTGATGAGCACCGTCGGTTCGTCAGGGGCCGCGCACGCAGCGCCGATCGCTGCCCCCATTCCCAGGCCGACCGCGCCGAATGACGTCGACAGCACGTGCGCGGCCGGCTCGTGCGTCCCGAGATAGCGGAAGCTCTCGCCCAAGAACCGGCCCCCGTCCTGCACTATCGTGCGCACGGCGGGCAGCGCCGCGTCGATCGCGCTGAGCACGGCTGCCAGGCTGAAGGAGTCGGTCGAGGTCTCGGTCCACCGCAAGGCCTCCGGGGTGAGCCGCCGGCGGACGAGCTCGCGGTAGGACGACGTCGGGATCTCGGCGGTGTCGAGCCAGTCGACAATCGTCCGAGCCGTCACGGCGGCGTCGCCCGGCACGCCGGCAGTCACCGGGGCGTGCCGACCGATTGCCGACGGGTCGTCGTCCACGTGCACCACCGACTTGCCTTCGAGCAGCTCAGTCCCAGCGGTGGTCCAGGTGTTGAGGCCCGCGCCGAACGCCACGACGCAGTCCGCATCGTTGATCGTCTCCACACCGATCGCGGTCGACAGGGTGCCGAACACCCCGACCGAACCTTCCTCGGCGGTGTACAACCCACGAGCCTTCAGCGTTGTCGCGATCGGCGCCCCGAGCCGCTCGGCGAGATCGAGGACGGCATCGCGCGCCGGCTTGTCCAGTACCCCCCGCCCTGCGAGCACGAGGGGCCGCCGGGATGCGGCGAGCACACCGACGGCCGCGTCCAGCGCGGACTCCTCCGGTTCCTGCACCGCGCCCAACACGAGACCGGCATCGGCGATCAGCGGCTCGCCCACCTCGTGCCACTGGAAAGAGGTCGGGCAGTTGAGCACCACGGGGCGCCGCCCATCCCTGGCCCGGCGCGCTGCGCGGTGGAACGCGGCCGCGGCGTCCTCCGGACGTTCGACCAGCATGTAGTCCGCCCCGGTGGCGGCCACCAGCGGCGCCTGGGCCAGCGACTGGACGTTCGCCGTGTTCCCTGGGTTGGTGTCACCGCAGATCAGGACCAGCGGCGTGGCACTGCGGACCGCTTCGACGAGGGCGGTGACCGTGTTCGTCAGGCCGGGGCCCTGGGTGACGGTGGCGACCCCGAGGCGCCCGCTGCGGCATGCGTACCCGTGGGCCATCATGACGGCCCCCGCCTCGTGGACAGCGCTGACATACCTGCCGTGCTGCTGCTCGACGAAGGCGTTGACCATGAATAGGTTCGAGTCGCCCAGCAATCCGAACAGGGTGTCGACCTCGTTCGCCGCCACGGCGGCCGCGAGCGCTTCGTGAACCCGCATCCCTAAGGAGCCTCCTCCATCGTCAAGGGCGCACGCGCCCGTCGGTCAAGCTGAGGCCGACTGCACCACCCGATGTGTCGCACTCCCGCGAGAGCGACGCGGGCCACCCATCGAGCACCTGGCCCGACAGCCACTCTAGCCCCCAGCAAGAATTTTGAACACATGTGTTGAAAAAGTGGCGCTACGATTGCATACACTGCCGCAGGCAGGTGGTCCGAAGACGTGACCGGATCCGGCGGAAGGTTCGCAGTAATGATCAGCACTATGCAGGAAACGGCCCGAAATGGATGTGGCATGGTTCCGAGGACATGTCCGGCGCGTATGAACCGGGGCCCGTCGAGGAGGACTGAGCAGCTGTGACCAAGCAGGTTCAGCAACTCGACCGCGTGATCATCCGGTTCGCCGGTGACTCCGGCGACGGCATGCAGCTGACCGGCGACCGATTCACCGCGGAGACGGCGAAATTCGGCAACGACCTGTCAACGCTGCCCAACTTCCCGGCAGAGATCCGCGCACCCGCGGGCACTCTGCCCGGCGTGTCGAGCTTCCAGCTCCACTTCGCCGACCACGACATTCTCACTCCCGGCGACGCGCCCAACGTGCTCGTCGCGATGAACCCCGCCGCGCTGAAGGCGAACCTCTCGGACCTGCCGCGTGGCGCCGACATCATCGCCAACACCGACGAGTTCACCGGCCGTAACCTGCAGAAGGTCGGATACGCCGCCAACCCGCTGGAGGACGAGTCCCTCGCCGAGTGGCGGGTGCACTCCCTGCCGCTGACGTCGTTGACCGTCAAGGCCCTCGAGGGCTTCGGCATCTCCAAGAAGGACGCCGAGCGGGCCAAGAACATGTTCGCCCTCGGCCTGCTGTCATGGCTGTACCACCGGCCGACCGAGGCGACGATCCAGTTCCTGGAAGCGAAGTTCGCCGCCAAGCCCGACATCGCCAAGGCCAACGTCGCCGCCTTCCAGGCCGGCTGGAACTACGGCGAGACCACCGAGTCGTTCTCGGTTTCCTACGAGATCAAGCCGGCCACGCTCGCTCCGGGCGTGTACCGCAACATCGCCGGCAACCAGGCCCTTGCTTACGGGTTGATCGCCGCGTCGGTGCAGTCGGGGCTGCCGCTGTTCTTGGGCTCCTACCCGATCACCCCGGCCTCCGACATCCTGCACGAGCTGTCCAGGCACAAGCGGTTCGGCATCCGCACGTTCCAGGCCGAAGACGAGATCGCCGGGGTCGGCGCCGCGCTGGGGGCAGCGTTCGGCGGCGCGCTGGGCGTGACCACCACCTCCGGGCCGGGTGTCGCGCTCAAGGCCGAGACCGTCGGCCTTGCGGTGATGACCGAGCTGCCGCTGATCGTGGTGGACGTGCAGCGGGCCGGCCCCTCGACCGGTATGCCGACCAAGACCGAGCAGACCGACCTGCTGATGGCGTTGTTCGGCCGTAACGGCGAGTCCCCGGTGCCGGTGATCGCCCCGGCCACGCCGTCGGACTGCTTCGACGCCGCGATCGAGGCCGCGCGGATCGCGCTGAAGTACCGCACGCCGGTGATGCTGCTGTCGGACGGCTACCTGGCCAACGGCTCCGAGCCGTGGCAGGTGCCGGACGTGGAGCAGCTGCCCGACATCTCGGTGGAGTTCACCACCACGCCCAACGGGGAGGACGGCACCACCTATCTGTCGTTCAAGCGCGACCCCGAGACGCTGGCCCGGCCGTGGGCGGTGCCGGGGACGGCGGGTCTGGAGCACCGCATCGGCGGCATCGAGAAGGCCGACGGCACCGGAAACATCTCCTACGACCCCGACAACCACGACACGATGGTGCGGCTGCGCCAGGCCAAGATCGACGGCATCGATGTTCCCGCTCTGGAGGTCGACGACCCCGATGGTGACGCCAGGACCCTGGTGCTGGGCTGGGGGTCGACGTTCGGACCGATCGCGGCAGCGGTGCGGCGGGTGCGCAAGGTCGGCGGCAAGGTCGCCCAAGCCCACCTGCGCCACCTCAACCCGCTGCCTGCCAACACCGGTGAGGTGTTGCGCTCCTACGACAAGGTGCTGCTTCCCGAGATCAACCTCGGCCAGCTCGCGCTGCTGCTGCGTGCGCGGTTCCTGGTCGACGTGATCAGCTACAACCGCGTGCGCGGGCTTCCGTTCAAGGCCGAGGAGTTGGCCGGAGTCATCCAGGACGTGATCGACAGTGACTGAGAGCCTCAACGGCAAGGGCCTGGCCCTGGTGCCCAAGAGCGAGGGCAAGCAGGCCCTCAAGGATTTCAAGTCCGACCAGGAGGTCCGCTGGTGCCCCGGCTGCGGTGACTACGCCATCCTCGCGGCCGTGCAGAGCTTCATGCCCGAACTGGGGCTGCGCCGGGAGAACATCGTGTTCGTCTCCGGGATCGGCTGCTCGTCCCGGTTCCCGTACTACATGAACACCTACGGGTTCCACTCGATCCACGGGCGGGCTCCGGCGATCGCGACCGGGCTCGCGGCCTCGCGTCCGGATCTGTCGGTGTGGGTGATCACCGGTGACGGTGACGCTCTGTCGATCGGCGGCAACCACCTGATCCACGCGTTGCGCCGTAACGTCAACCTCAACATCCTGCTGTTCAACAACAGGATCTACGGGTTGACCAAGGGCCAGTACTCCCCGACCTCGGAGATCGGGAAGGTCACGAAGTCGACGCCGATGGGGTCGCTGGACAGGCCGTTCAACCCGATCTCGCTGGCGATCGGCGCCGAGGCGGGGTTCGTCGCGCGGACGATCGACTCCGACCGCAAGCACCTGCAGAGCGTGTTGCGGGAGGCGGGGGCGCATCGGGGCACGTCACTGGTGGAGATCTACCAGAACTGCAACATCTTCAACGACGGCGCCTTCGACGCGTTGAAGGACCCGGCGGCGCGTGATGAGATCACGATCCGGTTGGAGCACGGGCAGCCGATCGTGTTCGGCTCGGGTGAGAACGCCAAGGCGGTGCGGCTGTCGCCGTACGGCGGCGTCGAGGTCGTCCCGCGTTCGAAGGTGGCCGAGAGCGAGATCCTCGTCCACGACGCGCACCGGCCGGACCCGTCGTTGGCGTTCGCGCTGTCCAGGCTGGACGAGCCGGCGTTCCAGCAGGTGCCGATCGGGATCTTCCGTTCGGTGGACCGGCCGTCCTACGACCAGCTGATGAACGAGCAGCTGGAGCAGGCCACCGCGGACAAGGGCAGAGGCGACCTCGGTGAACTGCTCCTCGCCGGCGACACATGGCAGATCAACTGATCAAATGGCTCCCGGCATCGGCCTTCGTTCGGCCGGCCGTCAGGTGATGTGGGCTGCTGTGAGCGTTGACTCTGCGATGACTGCGGTCGGCAGGCGGCGGATTGTGCTGACGGCTGCTCGATACGGACAGCCCCCACGGCATCCTGCGCCGAGACGACCTCTCGGTACGCACCGAACGCACCGTCTGGGCCGCATGCCGCACCTGATCCTCACCTCACGTGGATTGCCCGCCGGGCAGCGCCGGTACCCATCTCAAGAGCTGCGAGGGCGTTTGGTCGAGGCGGTCGAGCCGGGCTGACCAGCCGGCGTGTTCTGTCGTTCAGACCGGATTTTTACCGGTTGGCAGGGGTGCCTCCCGAGAGGGGGTACCCCTGCCGCGTTCTTGGCGGCCAATCCGATACGAGGCTATTCCGAAACTTTCATTTCGTTGATTACGCATTTCCAGGTCAGCCAGGTGCGGTCTTTGCGGCGCTTGGTGATCGAAATATTTCTGTAATGCTCAGAATATTTCGAGAAGAGGAGAGCAGATGAAACGACTCCTGGGCATCGTGGCGGCGTTGCTCGTCGCCGTCGGCCTGATGGCGGCGCCGCCCGCCGGGGCCGCCTCGCTCGTCGAGGTGACAGGCTTCGGCACGAACCCGACCAACCTCCGCATGCACCTGTACGTCCCGAACAACGTCACCGCGCGTCCCGCGATCCTGGTGGCCGTGCACTACTGCACCGGGTCGGGGCCGGCGTTCCACTCCGGCACCGAGTTCGCGTCACTGGCCGATCGGTACGGCTTCATCGTCATCTACCCGTCTGCCACCCGCAGCGGCTCCTGTTTCGACGTCTACTCGCCCGGAGCCCTCACCCGCAACGGCAACAGCGACCCCGTCGGCATCGTGTCGATGGTCAACTACGTGACGTCCCGCTACAACGCCGACACCGGCCGGGTGTTCGTCACGGGCGCCTCCTCCGGGGGCATGATGACCAACGTCCTGCTGGGCGACTACCCCGATGTGTTCAAGGCCGGGGCGGCGTTCATGGGCGTGCCGTTCGGCTGCTTCGCCACGACCGACGGCTCGACGTGGAACAGTGCCTGCGCCAACGGGCAGGTGACGAAGACACCGCAGCAGTGGGGAGACCTGGTCCGCGGCGCCTATCCGGGCTACACGGGGGCGCGCCCGAGGATGCAGGTCTGGCACGGCACCGAGGACACGACGCTGCGCTACCCGAACTTCACCGAGGAGATCAAGCAGTGGACCAACGTCCACGGCCTCTCCCAGACCCCCACCTCCACCGACAAGCCCCAGCCGACCTGGACCCGCACCCGGTACGGCTCCGCCGTCGAGGCCATCAGCCTCCAGGGGGTGGGGCACAACCTGCCGCTGGGCGGCCAGGCCGCGATGGTCATCTCGTTCTTCGGCCTGGACGGCACGACCCCCACGCCTACCCCCACGCCTACCCCCACCCCTACCTCCACGCCGACCCCGACTCCCACCCCGGGCGCGTCCTGCCGGGTCGCCTACACCACCAACGCGTGGAACACCGGCCTCACTGCCTCGGTGACCGTCACCAACACCGGCACCTCCGCGATCAACGGCTGGACCCTGGCCTTCACGCTTCCTTCGGGCCAGACCGTCACCTCGGCGTGGAACACCACGATCACGCCCGCGAGCGGCGCCGTGACCGCGAGGAACATGAGCTACAACGCGGCCATCCCGGCGGGCGGCTCGACCTCGTTCGGCTTCCAGGCCGGCCACACCGGCAACACCGGCACGCCGGCGTCGTTCACCCTCAACGGTGCGAACTGCACCAGCTGATATCCGACGGACCGCCGTCGGCGAGTGCTCCGCGTACGGACCGGATCGGTTGTCGCGGTCCCTCAAGGTTCTACGGCCCACCGCGACGTCCGCGCGCCGCGGAACATCCCCGTTCCGGTCGATGCCCCAGCGGAGGAACAGAGGTGACGTCCTTCCACGGCCTGAAAAGCCGTGGGGCGGCTTTCCTGGAGCGCCGCTTCGTACTCGTCCAACTCGGTGCTCAACGGGCTCTCCTCTTGGGGCCGGGGAGTTGCCGAGATCTGAA
>NZ_JBEOZN010000116.1:0-31351 GCF_040298085.1 Streptosporangium sp. NPDC001681
GGTCAGGGTAACTACGCGGCGGCGAACGCGTTCCTGGACGCGTTGGCGGAGGTGCGGCGGGCTGAGGGGCTGGCGGGGTTGTCGCTGGCGTGGGGGCCGTGGGCGCAGGACGCCGGGATGACCGGTGCCCTGGATGACGCTCAGACGCGCCGGTTGACCCGCGCCGGGATGCCGGCGATCACTCCGGAGCAGGGTGTCGCGCTGTTCGACGCGGCCGTCCGCTCGGCTGAGCCGGCCGTGGCCCCGGTCCGGCTCGACCTGGCGGCGCTGCGGGCACAGGGTGAGGTGCCGTATCTGCTGCGCGGGCTGGTACGGGACCTGCGCCGGTCGGCGGCGTCGATGGCCGCGGCCGGTGGCGGCACACTGGTCCGGCGGCTGGCCGGCCTGGAACGCGCCGACCGTGTCCAGGTCCTGGTGGACCTGGTGCGGGCCGAGGTGGCGCTGGTGCTGGGGCACGCCTCGCCGAAGACCGTGGACGTCCGGCGGGAGTTCCGCGAGCTGGGCTTCGACAGCCTCACCGCGGTGGAACTGCGCAACCGGCTGAACGTGGCGACCGGGTTGCGCCTGCCGGCCACGCTGGTGTTCGACCACCCCACGCCCGCCGTACTGGCGGAGTTCCTGCTGGACGAGGTGCTGGGCGAGCAGGACGACGCGGCCGTTCCGGCCACGATCGCGCCGGCCGCCGACGACCCGATCGTGATCGTCGGGATGAGCTGCCGTTACCCGGGTGGCGTCGCCTCACCCGAGGACCTGTGGCGGCTGGTGGCCGAGGGCCGTGACGCGATCACGGGATTTCCGGTCAATCGTGGCTGGGACCTGGACGCGCTCTACCATCCGGACGCCGACCACGCGGGCAGCTCGTACACCAGACAGGGCGGCTTCCTGCACGACGCGGCGGAGTTCGACGCGGACTTCTTCGGGATGAGCCCGCGGGAGGCCCTGGCGACGGACACGCAGCAGCGACTTCTGCTGGAGACCTCGTGGGAAGCCGTCGAGCGGGCCGGAATCGACCCGGTCACGCTCCGGGGCAGCCGGACGGGCGTGTTCGCCGGGGTGATGTACACCGACTACAGCGGGATGCTGGGCGCGGGCGAGTTCGAGGGCTACCGGGGCACCGGGACCGCCGCGAGCGTCGTCTCCGGCCGGGTGTCCTACACACTGGGCCTGGAGGGCCCGGCCGTGACGGTCGACACGGCCTGCTCGTCCTCACTGGTCGCGGTGCATCTGGCGGCACAGGCGCTGGTCTCGGGGGAATGCGCGCTCGCGCTGGCCGGCGGTGTGACCGTGATGGCCACACCCGGACCGTTCGTGGAGTTCTCCCGGCAGCGGGGGCTGTCCGCGGACGGGCGGTGCAAGTCGTTCGCGGACGGCGCGGACGGTGTGAGCTGGGCCGAGGGCGTCGGGGTGCTGGTGCTGGAGCGCCTGTCGGACGCCCGGCGCAACGGTCACGACGTGCTGGCGGTGCTGCGGGGCTCGGCGATCAACCAGGACGGTGCGTCCAACGGGCTGACCGCGCCGAACGGCCCCTCCCAGCAGAGGGTGATCCGCCAGGCGCTGGCCGGAGCGGGTCTGTCCCCGGCCGAGGTGGACGTGGTGGAGGGGCACGGGACCGGGACCACCCTGGGTGATCCGATCGAGGCGCAGGCGCTGCTGGCCGCCTACGGCCAGGACCGGCCCAAGGACCGCCCGCTGCTGCTCGGGTCGATCAAGTCGAACATCGGCCACACGCAGGCGGCGGCGGGTGTCGCGGGCGTGATCAAGATGATCATGGGCATGCGGCACGGCATCGTGCCCAGGACCCTGCACGTCGACGCGCCGTCCTCGCACGTGGACTGGACCGCGGGCGCGGTGGAGCTGCTGACCGAGGCGCGGGAGTGGCCGGAGACGGGCCGCCCGCGCCGGGCCGCCGTGTCGTCGTTCGGCTTCAGCGGCACCAACGCTCACCTCATCATCGAACAGGACACCGTCGAGCGGGCTCCATCGGCCGACAGGCCGCCGATGGCGGGCCTGCCGCTGCCGCTGCCGATCTCGGGCAGGACCGAGCAGGCGGTGCGGGAGCAGGCCGCGCGGCTGTTGTCCCACCTGGAGGGCCGTCCCGAGACGAGGCCGGCCGACGTCGCGTTCTCGCTGGTGACCACCCGTTCCCCCTTCGAGCACCGGGCCGCCGTGCTGGCCGAGGACCATGCCGGAGCGCTGGCCGGGTTGCGCGCGCTGGCCGGCGGCCGGGCCGCGCCGGGAGTCGTACGCGGCCAGGCCGGATACGACCAGAAGCCGGCGTTCCTGTTCACCGGCCAGGGTGCCCAGCGCGTGGGCATGGGCCTGGAGACCTACGAGCGGTTCCCGGTGTTCGCCGAGGCCCTTGAAGGTGTGCTCGCGGCGCTGGCCCCCCAGATGGCCTCCTACCTGGACCGTCCGCTGCGGGAGGCACTGTTCTTCGACGCGGAGCTGCTCGACCGTACGGTGTACACGCAGCCGGCGCTGTTCGCCCTGGAGGTCGCGCTGTACCGGCTGGTGGAGTCGTGGGGCGTGCGCCCGGCCGCGCTGGCGGGGCACTCGATCGGGGAGCTCGTCGCGGCGCACGTCGCCGGGGTGCTGACACTGGAGGACGCCTGCGCGCTGGTGGCCGCGCGGGGCCGGTTGATGCAGGCGCTCCCGGCCGGCGGTGCGATGGTGGCGATCCAGGCCGGCGAGGAGGAGATCCTGGAGTCGCTGGCCGGGCGCGAGGGCGAGGTGTCCGTCGCGGCGGTCAACGGCCCGGCATCGGTGGTGATCGCCGGGGTCGAGGCCGCGGTGCTGGAGGTCGCCGCCGGGTGGGCCGCCCGGGAGCGCAGGACCAAGCGGCTGCGGGTGTCGCACGCGTTCCACTCTCCGCTGATGGAGCCGATGCTCGCGGAGTTCCAGGCGGTCGCCGAGACGGTGTCGTACGCACCCCCGCGGATCCCGGTGATCTCCAACGTGACCGGCGGGTTCGCCACGGACGAACTGTGCTCACCGGCCTACTGGGTGCGGCACGTGCGGGAGACGGTCCGGTTCTGCGACGGCGTGCGGGAGCTGCACGGGGCGGGCGTGACCGCGTTCCTGGAGATCGGGCCGGACGGCGTGCTGACCGCGATGGCCCAGGACGCCCTTCCCGCGGAGGCGGATGCGCTGCTGCTGCCCGTGCTGCGCGGCGACCGCGACGAGAGCACCGCCCTCATGACCGCGCTGGCCGAGCTGCATGTGAACGGCGTACGCGTCGACTGGCCGACCCTGCTCCGCGGGGCCCACCGGGTGGACCTGCCGACGTACGCGTTCCAGCACGAGTCGTTCTGGCCGGAGCCGCCGTCGGCCGTGAACGACGCGGTCGCCGACCCGGTGGACGCGCGGCTCTGGGACGCGGTCGGGCGCGGCGACGCCGGGGACGTGGCCGCGATCCTTGGCCTGCGCGACGAGCACTCCTCCTCGCTGGACACCCTGCTCCCGGCCCTGTCGTCGTGGCGACGGAGCCGGAGCGAGGCGTCGGCGCTCGACTCCTGGCGCTACCGGGTGGAGTGGAAGCCCCGCCGTACGCCCCCTCTCACCATGCTGGAGGGCACCTGGCTGGTGGTGACCGCCGACGGGATCCCGGACGGCGACGTGGTCGCCGCGCTGGACGGCCACGGGGCGCGAGTGAAGCGGCTCGTGCTGGAGGGGACGGACGCCGACCGTACGTCGCTCGCGGCCCGGCTCCGGGAGCTGGACGAGATCTCCGGTGTGGTGTCGATGCTCGCACTGACGGAGGCGCCCGTCGCGGACGGCGGGGCGGTACCGAGCGGTCTCGTGCTCACGGTCGCGCTCCTGCGGGCGCTCGGCGACGCGGAGATCGACGCGCCGCTGTGGTGCGTCACCCGTGGCGCGGTGTCCGCGGCTCCCGGCGACCGGGTGACACGTCCGGTCCAGGCGCAGGTGTGGGGCATGGGCCGGGTCGCTGCCCTGGAGCATTCGAAGCGGTGGGGCGGCCTGGCCGACCTGCCCGAGGTCGTCGACGGGCGTGCCGCCCAGGGGCTGGCGAGCGTGTTGGCGGGCCTGGACGGCGAGGACCAGGTGGCGGTCCGGGCGTCGGGCGTGTTCGGCCGGCGGCTGCGGCGTCACCCGGCCGCGCCCGACCCGGTCGGCGGCGGTACCGCGTTGAGTTCCGGCGGGACGGTGCTGATCACCGGTGGGACCGGCGCCCTGGGCGCGGCCACCGCGCGGTGGCTGGTACGCGGCGGCGTCACGCACCTGGTGCTGACCAGCCGGCGCGGCATGGACGCCCCCGGGGCGGCGGAGCTGCGCGACGAGCTGCTCGCGCTGGGGGCCGAGGTGAGCGTCGTGGCCTGCGACGTGGCCGATCGCGACGCGCTGGCCGCCGTGCTGGCCACGATCCCGGCCGAGCACCCGCTCACCGGGGTCGTCCACGCGGCCGGGGTGGGGGAGGCCGTCGCGCCCCTTGAGCAGGCGGACGCCGCCACCTTCGCCGAGGTGATGACGGCGAAGGTGGCCGGCGCCGCCAACCTGGACGACCTGCTCGGAGATCGCGAGCTCGACTTCTTCGTGCTGTTCTCCTCGATCGCCGGGGTGTGGGGCAGCGCGGGGCAGGGCGCCTACGCGGCGGCCAACGCCTACCTCGACGCGCTGGCCGAGCACCGGCGTGCGCGCGGTCTCGCCACGACGTCGGTGGCCTGGGGCGCGTGGGCCGAAGCCGGCATGGCCGCGACGGAGGACATGGCCGACTACCTGCTCAGGCGCGGGCTGGCCTTCCTGCCGCCCGATCTCGCCATCGGCGAGCTGAGCCGGGCGGCCGGCGGCCGGGACGCGGTGGTGACGGTCGCCGACGTCGACTGGGACCGGTTCTATCCGATCTTCACCTCGACCCGGCCCAGCCACCTGTTCGGCGAGCTCGCGGAGGTCAGGGCACAGCGCGAGAGCGAGAACGGGGCAGGGGCCTCCGGCGACCCGGAATTCGTCGCGCGGCTGCGGCACCTGACCGAGAAGGAGCAGCGGCGCAGGCTGCTGGATCTGGTGCGCACCGAGGTGGCGGCCGTGCTGCGGCACGCCTCAGCCGAGGTGGTCTCCGAGCGGCGCGCCTTCCGCGAGCTGGGTTTCGACTCGCTGACCGCGGTGGAGCTGAGAAAACGGCTGGTCGCGGTGACCGGCCTGGCGTTGCCGAGCACGCTGGTGTTCGATCACCCGAACCCGGCCGCACTGGTGGAGTTCCTGCGGTCGCAGGTCGTGGGCTCGGCGGGCGAGGTGGGCGCGGACGCCGGAGCTCCGGTCGCCGTCCACGCCGACGAACCGATCGCGATCATCGGGATGGCCTGCCGGTTCCCCGGCGGCGTCGGCTCTCCCGAACAGCTGTGGGAACTGGTGACCGACGGGGTCGACGCGATCTCCGGATTCCCCGCCGACCGGGGCTGGGACGCGGAAGGGCTCTACGACCCCGACCCCGATCACTCCGGCACGACGTACTCGGTCGAAGGGGGGTTCCTCCACGACGCCGGCGACTTCGACCCCGGGTTCTTCGGGATCTCACCGCGCGAGGCACTGACCATGGACCCGCAGCAGCGGCTGCTGCTGGAGACCGCGTGGGAGGCCATCGAACGGGCCGGGATCGATCCCTTCGCGCTGCGCGGCCACTCGACCGGCACGTTCATCGGCTCCAGCTACCAGGAGTACGGCTCGGACGCCGCCGACGCCGAGGGACACCAGGTCACCGGCACCATCCCGAGCGTGCTGTCCGGCCGGGTGTCGTACGTACTCGGCCTGGAAGGGCCCGCGGTCACGGTCGACACGGCATGCTCGTCGTCGCTGGTGGCGCTGCACCTGGCCTGCCAGTCGCTGCGTAACGGCGAGAGCTCGCTCGCCCTGGCGGGCGGCGTGACGGTGATGACCACCCCGGCCGCCTTCGTGGCGTTCAGCCGCCAGCGGGCCCTGGCCGCCGACGGCCGGTGCAAGGCGTTCTCCGACGCGGCCGACGGGATGAGCCTGGCGGAAGGGGTCGGCCTGCTCCTGGTGGAGCGGCTGTCCGACGCGCGGCGCAACGGCCACCCGATCCTTGCGGTGGTGCGCGGTTCGGCGGTGAACCAGGACGGCGCGTCCAACGGGCTGACCGCGCCCAACGGTCCCTCCCAGCAGCGGGTGATCCGGAAGGCCCTGGTAGGCGCGCGGCTGTCCCCGGCCGAGGTGGACGCGATCGACGCGCACGGCACGGGTACGGGCCTGGGCGACCCCATCGAGGTCCAAGCCCTCCTCGCCACGTACGGGCAGGGCCGGGAGCGCCCGCTCCTGCTCGGGTCGGTCAAGTCGAACATCGGCCACACACAGTCCGCGGCGGGCGTGGCCAGCGTGATCAAGATGGTCATGGCGATGCGGCACGGGGTGCTGCCCAAGACGTTGCACGTGGGCACGCCGTCGTCCCACGTGGACTGGACGGCGGGCGCGGTCGAGCCGCTGACCGAGGCCATGCCGTGGCCGGAGACCGGACGGCCGCGCCGGGCCGCGGTGTCCTCCTTCGGGATCAGTGGCACGAACGCCCACGCGATCCTCGAACAGGCGCCGGATGCGGAGGAACCGGCCGGCGACGTCGCGCTCGCGGGTCCCAACGCCGATGCCGCCGCTTCCGATCGTGATCACGTTCCCGGTGCGGTGCCGTGGGTGGTGTCGGGCCGGACGGCGGAGGCGCTGCGCGCACAGGCGCGGCGGCTGGCCTCGCACGTGGCCGACCTCGGTGAGCCCGATCCGGCCGTCGTGGGCTTCTCGCTGGCGACGTCGAGGTCGGCGTTCGAGCATCGCGCGGTCGTGGTGGGCGGTGACCGCGACGCGCTCTCCGCCGCGGTGCGGGCGGTGGCCGCGGGCGAGTCCGCGCCGGGCGCGACCCAGGGAGTGGCGGACGTCGAGGGCAAGACGGTCTTCGTGTTCCCCGGGCAGGGCGCGCAGTGGGCCGGTATGGGCGCCCTGCTGCTGGAGCAGTCCCCCGTGTTCGCCGAGCGTATCGCCGAGTGCGGCCTGGCCCTGAGCCGGCATGTCGACTGGTCGCTGATCGACGTGCTGCGCCAGGTGGAGGGCGCGCCGTCGCTGGACCGGGTGGATGTCGTGCAGCCGGTGTCGTTCGCGGTGATGGTCTCGCTGGCGGCGATGTGGCGTGCTCACGGGGTGGAGCCCGACGCGGTGATCGGGCACTCCCAGGGTGAGATCGCCGCCGCCTGCGTGGCGGGCGCGCTGTCCCTGGACGACGCCGCGCAGGTGGTGGCGGTGCGCAGCCTGGCCATCGCGCGGCGGCTGGCCGGCGCCGGAGGGATGATGTCGGTCTCGCTCCCGGTGCCGGACATCGAGGAGAGGCTGCGCCCCTGGGGCGAGCGGATCTCGATCGCGGCGGTCAACGGGCCGCGTTCGGTCGTGGTGTGCGGCGACCCCGACGCGCTCGATGAGCTGTCGCGGCGGTTGACCGAGGAGGGCGTGCGGGCCCGGCGGGTCGCGGTCGACTACGCGTCGCACTCGGCCCATGTCGAGCGGCTCCAGGAGGAGCTGCCGCAGGCCCTGTCGGCGATCCGGCCGCAGCGGGCCGAGGTGCCGTTCCTGTCCACGGTGACCGAGGACTGGCTGGACGGCACGGAGCTGGACGCGGACTACTGGTACCGCAACCTACGGCGGGCCGTCCGGTTCGAACCCGCGGTGCGGTGCCTGCTGGCCGCTGGGTACCGGGCGTTCATCGAGGTCAGCCCGCACCCGGTGCTGACCGGCGCGATCCAGGAGACGGCCGAGGAGGCGGGGGGGACCACGGCGGGCACGGTGGTCGCCGGGACTCTGCGCCGCGACCAGGGCGGCGCGGAGCGCTTCCTGACCTCCCTGGCGGAGGTGTTCGTGCGCGGCGTTCCGATCGACTGGCGAGCGGTCTTCGACGGCACGGGCGCCCGCCGGGTGGAGCTGCCGACGTACGCCTTCCAGCGGGAGCGGTTCTGGATACGGCGCGCCGAGGCGCGGACGACCGGCGCGGCGGACCCGGCGGACGAGCGGTTCTGGGCGGCGGTGGAGCGGGAGGACCTCGACTCGCTGGCTTCGGGACTGGACGTGGGCACGGGGGCACTGGCCGCGGTGGTACCCGCGCTGTCCTCTTGGCGTCGCCGGCAACGGGCCCGGTCCACCGTGGACTCCTGGCGCTACCGCGTCGCGTGGCGGCCGATGACCGGCCTCGCCTCCACCTCCCTGTCGGGCACGTGGCTGCTCGTCACCACAGAGGGTCTCACGGGCGATGACGTCGCCGACGCGCTGACCGCGCACGGTGCGCGGGTCCGCAGGGTCGTGCTCGACGAGTCGTGCACAGACCGCGTTCTGCTGGCGCGCGTGCTGACCGGCCTGCCGGCCGGTGCGCCGGGCGATGCCGGGGCACCGGGCACCGGGGTGGACGCCTCGCTCGACGAGGGGGAGCACCTCTCCGGCGTGGTGTCCCTGCTGGCCCTGGCCGAACAGCCCGCCGATCGATACCCGGAGCTGGCCACCGGTCTGGCGCTGACCGTCGCGCTCGTGCAGGCCCTGGGCGACGTGGACATCGACGCGCCGCTGTGGTGCCTCACCCGTGGTGCGGTCTCCACCGGCCGGTCGGATCCGGTGACCAACCCCGTCCAGGCGCAGGTCCACGGCGTGGGCTGGACGGCCGCGCTGGAGCACCCGCGGCGGTGGGGCGGCCTGGTCGATCTGCCCGGGACGCTCGACCAGCGCGCGGCGCGGCGCCTGGCGAGCGTCCTCGCGGGCGGCAGCGGCGAGGACCAGCTCGCGATCCGGCCCTCCGGCCTGTTCACCCGGCGGGTGGTGCCTGCGCCGGTATCGGCAGCGGATCGGGAGCCGGCGCGCAGGTGGACACCGCGCGGGACCACCCTGGTGACCGGCGGCACCGGAACGCTCGCCCCGCACCTGGCCCGCTGGCTCGCCGCCGAGGGGGCCGAGCAGGTGGTGCTGACCAGCCGCCGTGGCATGGACGCTCCCGGCGCGGCCGAGCTGCTGGCCGAGCTGGCCGAGCTCGGCACGACCGCCACGATGGCGGCGTGTGACGTGTCCGATCGCGACTCCGTCGCCGGCCTGCTCGCGCGGTTGCGGGCGGAGGGCCACGTCGTCCGTACGGTGGTGCACGCCGCCGCCTCCATCGAGCTGCACACCCTGCAGGACACCACCATCGAGGCGTTCGCCGAGGTGGTGCGGGCCAAGGTCGTCGGCGCCCGGCACCTGGACGAGCTGCTGGACGCGGACGAGCTCGACGCCTTCGTGCTGTTCTCCTCGACGGCGGGGATGTGGGGCAGCGGGCGGCACGCGGCGTACGTGGCGGGCAACGCCTTCCTCGGCGCGCTGGCGGAGAACCGGCGTGCCCGGGGGCTGCCGGCCACGTCGATCTCCTGGGGCATCTGGTCGGACGACCGTGATCTCGGGCGGGTCGATCCCGAGCAGATCCGGCGCAGCGGGCTCGTGTTCATGGAGCCGGACCTGGCGCTCGAAGGATTCCGGCAGGCGCTGGCCGGCGAGGAGACCGCGCCGGCGATCGCCGACATCGACTGGGAGCGGTACTTCCCGGTCTTCACCTCCGTGCGGCCGAGCCGGTTGTTCAGCGAGGTGCCCGCCGTACGGCGGCTAGCCGAAATCGCCGAGCGTCCGGCCGTCGCGGCGAGCGATGGGGAATTCGTCACCCGGCTGCGCGGGCTGCCGGCGTCCGAGCGGGACCGCCTGCTGCTGGAGCTGGTGCGCGCCCAGGCGGCGACCGCGCTGGGCCACTCCTCAGCCGACGCCGTCGCCGAGCGGCAGGCGTTCCGCGACATGGGCTTCGACTCGGTGACCGCGGTCGATCTGCGCAACCGGCTGGCCAGTGCGACGGGCCTGACGCTGCCCAGCACGCTGGTGTTCGACCACCCGAACCTGGAGGCGCTGGCGGAGTTCCTGCGCGCCGAGATCGCCGGGACGCAGGCCGGATCGGCGGCCGTGGCCGGCCCGGTGCGGGCCGCCTCGGACGAGCCGATCGCGATCATCGGGATGGCCTGCCGCTACCCGGGCGGGGTCCGGTCGCCGGAGCAGCTGTGGCAGATCGTGCTCGACGGCGTCGACGCCATCTCCGAGTTCCCCGGGGACCGTGGCTGGGACGTCGAGGGGCTTTACCACCCCGACCCGGAGCGTACCGGCAAGACGTACTCGACCCAGGGCGGCTTCCTCCACGACGCGACGGAGTTCGACGCCGACTTCTTCGGGATCTCGCCGCGCGAGGCGCTGGCGATGGATCCGCAGCATCGGCTGGTGCTGGAGACGGCGTGGGAGACCGTCGAACGGGCCGGGATCGCCCCCTCGGCGCTGCGTGGCAGCCTGACCGGCACCTTCATCGGTTCCAGCTACGCGGACTACAGCGCGGCGATGACCGGGCAGGGGGAGGGCCTGGAAGGTCACCTGGTCACCGGCACCGTGCCGAGCGTGCTGTCCGGCCGGGTGTCGTACCTGTTCGGGCTGGAGGGCCCGGCCGTCACGCTGGACACGGCGTGCTCGTCATCGCTGGTGGCGCTGCACATGGCCTGTCGGTCGCTGCGTGACGGCGAGAGCTCACTGGCACTGGCCGGTGGGGTGACCGTGATGTCCACCCCCGATGCCTTCATCGGGTTCAGCCGGCAGCGGGCCATGGCCCCCGACGGCCGGTGCAAGGCGTACTCCGACTCGGCGGACGGGATGTGCCTGGCCGAGGGCGTCGGCCTGCTGCTGGTGGAGCGGCTGTCCGACGCCGAGCGCAACGGGCACCCGATTCTCGCGGTCATCCGCGGGTCGGCGATCAACCAGGACGGCGCCTCCAACGGGCTCACCGCGCCCAACGGCCCGTCGCAGCAGCGGGTGATCACACAGGCGCTGGCCAACGCCGGGGTGTCGCCGGCGGAGGTCGACGTCGTCGAGGGCCACGGAACAGGGACGGCGCTGGGCGACCCGATCGAGGCGCACGCGCTGCTCGCGACCTACGGCCAGGACCGGGACGCGGACCGTCCGCTGCTGCTGGGGTCGGTCAAGTCCAATATCGGGCACACCCAGATGGCGTCCGGTGTGGCCGGCGTGATCAAGATGGTCATGGCGATGCGGCACGGCCTGCTGCCCAGGACGCTGCACGTGGACGAGCCGTCGTCGCACGTGGACTGGTCCAGCGGCGCCATCGAGCTGCTCACCGAGCCGAGGGAGTGGGTGCGCGCCGGGCACCCGCGCCGGGCCGCGGTGTCGTCGTTCGGACTCAGCGGCACCAACGCCCACGCGGTGCTCGAAGAGGCGCCGCCCGCCGCCGCCCGGGTCCGGGAGGCCGAGCCCGTCGTCGTTCCCGTACTGGTGTCGGGCAAGAACGAGCAGGCCCTGCGCTACCAGGCGGGGCGGCTGCTGTCCCTGCTGGAGGAGTCGCCCGGTCTCCACCCCACAGACGTCGCCTTCTCCCTGGCGACCTCGCGGTCGCACCTCGACCAACGTGCGGCGCTGGTCGGGCGGGAGCGCCAGGAGATCATCGACGGGTTGCGGGCGCTGGCCGAAGAGCCGCTGGACGGTGCCCTCGCTCCGGGGGCCGTCGTCCACGGCACCGCCGCCCGCGGTTCCCTGGCCTTCATGTTCACCGGCCAGGGCGGCCAGCGCGCGGAAATGGGCCGCGAGCTGTACGGTCGTTTCCCGGTGTTCGCGGACACGCTCGACGAGGTGCTGTCCCACCTGGACGCGGATCTGGATCGCCCGCTGCGCGAGGTGCTGTTCGCCCCGGCGGGTACGGCGGAGGCCGCCCTGCTGGACGAGACCGGCTACACCCAGCCGGCGCTGTTCGCCTTCGAGGTGGCCCTGTTCCGGCTGCTCGAATCGTGGGGCATCAGGCCCGACTACCTCACGGGCCACTCGGTGGGGGAGATCGCCGCGGCGCACGTCGCCGGAGTGCTGTCGCTGCCGGACGCGTGCACCCTGGTGGCGGCCCGCGCCCGCCTGATGCAGGCGCTGCCCGCCGGTGGGGCGATGGTCGCGCTGGAGGCCCGCGAGGAGGAGGTGCTCCCGCTGCTGGCCGGGCACGAGCACCAGGTCTCGATCGCGGCGGTCAACGGCCCGCAGTCGCTGGTCGTCGCCGGCGAGGAGGAGGCCGTCCTGAAGATCGCGGCACGGCTCGCCGCCGAAGGACGCAGGACCAGGCGGCTCCAGGTCTCCCACGCGTTCCACTCCCCGCGGATGGAGGCCATGCTCGACGACTTCGGCCGGGTCGCGCGAGGCCTGTCGTACGCGCCCCCGGAGATCCCGGTCGTCTCGAACGTGACGGGCGAGGCGGCGACCGCGGAGCAGCTCTGCTCCCCCGAATACTGGGTGGCGCACATCCGCCGACCGGTCCGCTTCGCGGACGGCGTGCGGTGGCTGGCCGAGCAGGGCGTCGGCACCTTCCTCGAACTCGGTCCCGACGCCGTTCTCACGGCCCTCGCCGCCGACTGCCTCACCGACCGGCCCGGCGCGCGTCCGATCCCGGTGTCGCGCCGGGATCGTGCCGAGGAGCAGGCCATCACCACCGCGGTGGCCCGGCTGCACGTCCATGGCTTCGCCGTGGACTGGCGAGGGTTCTTCGCCGGCACCGGCGCCGAGACGGTCGACCTGCCGACCTACACCTTCCAGCGCCGGCGGTTCTGGCCGGACACCGCGGCGGCCGCCGCACTCGCGCCCGGTGGCACGGCGGACGCCGGCTTCTGGGACGCCGTCGAGCGCGGCGACGTGGCGGCGCTGTCGGAGGGGCTGGACGTCGACGGTGACGCGCTGGAGGCGTTGCTCCCGGCGCTGTCCTCGTGGCGCCGCGACCGCCGGGAGCGCTCCGCCGTGGACGGCTGGCGGTATCGGACCGTCTGGAAGCCGCTGTCCTCCTCGACGGCCACGCCCTCCGCGAGGGTACGGGGCCGGTTGCTCGTGGTGGTCCCGGTGCGGCCGGTGGGTGAGGAGTGGGTGACCTCGCTGGCGGGCGCGCTGGGCGCGGAGACCGACTGGATCGAGGTCGGCGAGCCCGACCGGGCGGCACTGGCCGCGCGCCTGCGGGAGCTGTGTTCCGACGGCTCCAGGCCCACCGCGGTCGTGTCGCTGCTGGCACTGGACGAGCACGACCTCGCCGGGTATCCAGGGGTTCCGGCCGGTCTCGCGCTGACGGTCGCGCTGGCGCAGGCGCTCGGTGACGCCGGGGCCGACGCACCCCTGTGGTGCGTGACCCGTGGCGCGGTGTCGGTGGGGCGTTCGGAACAGGTGTCCAGGCCGGTGCAGGCCGCTGTGTGGGGTCTCGGCCGGACCGCGGCGCTGGAGCAGCCGAGGCTGTGGGGCGGGCTGGTGGATCTGCCGGAGACCCTCGACCCGGTCACCGTCTCCCGCCTGGTCGGCGTGCTGTCCGATGCTCAGGGGTACGGCGTGCAGGGCGAGGACCAGCTCGCCGTACGTCGCTCCGGGGTGTTCGGCCGACGCCTGGTGCGCGCTCCGCTCGGCGAGAAGCCCGCCGAGCGGGAGGCCGCCCCGCTGGGCGCCGCGCGGATCGCCGCGGGCACCGTGCTGATCACGGGAGGCACGGGAGGACTGGGGGCCCGCCTCGCGCGCTGGGCGGCAGGCGCCGGTGCCGCGCACGTCCTGCTGGTCGGCCGCCGCGGGCCGGACGCTCCGGGCGCGACCGAACTGCGGGACGAGCTGGCCGGCCTCGGCGCCCAGGTCAGCGTCGTGGCCTGCGACGTCGCCGATCGCGACGCCCTGGCCGCCGTGCTGGCTCAGATCCCGCGGGAACGGCCGCTGACCGCGGTCTTCCACGCGGCGGGAGTGGTCGACGACGGGGTGCTGGACGGAATGACGCCGGAGCACCTCTCCTCGGTCCTGCGGGCGAAGGCCGTCGCCGCGCTCAATCTGCACGAACTGACCGAGCGGCTGGACCTGCCGGCGTTCGTGCTGTTCTCGTCCACGGCCGCGACCTTCGGCGCCGCGGGCCAGGCCAACTACGCGGCCGCCAACGCCGTGCTCGACGCGCTGGCGGAGCACCGGCGCGGGCTGGGCCTCCCGGCGACGTCGATCGCCTGGGGGCCGTGGGCCGGGGCCGGCATGGCGGCGGACGGCGCCGTGGTGGAGAGCAGGATGCGCCGGGTCGGCCTGGAGATGATGCCTCCGGACCTGGCGATCCGCGCGTTGCGGCAGGCGATCGAGCACGAGGACACGGCGCTGACCGTCGTCGACGTCGACTGGCCTCGCTTCGTCGCCGCCTTCGCCGCGATCCGGCGCTATCCGCTGGTGAGCGACCTTCCTGAGGTGACCGCGGCCGCCGGGGCGACGGAGGGCGGGACGGATGGGGCCGTCACGACGGAGCGGGCGTTCCGGCGGTGGCTGGCCGACCTGCCCGTCGCCGAGCGGAGCCGGGCCGTACTGGACCTGCTGCGCGGCCGGGTGGCCGCGGTACTCGGCCATACAGAGGTGGACGGCGTCGCGCCGGACCGCCCGTTCAAGGATCTGGGGTTCGACTCGCTGACCACCGTCGAACTGCGCAACGCGCTGGCGGCGACGACGGGGCTGATCCTGCCCGCGACGCTGGTGTACGACTATCCCACCCCCAGCGCGCTGGCGGATTTCCTGCTGGCCGAACTGCTCGGCTCGATGCCGCACGAGGAGTCGTGGCCCGGGTCGCAGGGCGTGACGGCACGCGCCGCCGACGACGACCCCATCGTGATCGTCGGCATGAGCTGCCGGTTCCCCGGTGGGGTGAGCTCCCCCGAGGAGCTGTGGCGGCTGCTGATGGACGGGGGAGAGGGCATCTCCTCGTTCCCCGACGATCGGGGATGGGACCTGGAGGCGCTCGTCGGAGGGATGTCGGCCACGAGCGTCGGCGGCTTCCTGCGGGACGCGACCGAGTTCGACGCCGAGTTCTTCGGCATCTCACCGCGTGAGGCGCTGGCGATGGACCCGCAGCAGCGCCTGGTGCTCGAAGCCGCCTGGGAGGCGCTGGAGCGGGCCGGCATCGATCCCCTCGACCTGCGGGGCAGCGACGGCGGCGTCTTCGTGGGCACCAACGGCCAGGACTACGTCGGCCTGCTCAAGAGTTCCGGCGCGGACGTGCAGGGGCACGTGGCCACCGGTACCACGGCGAGCGTCATGTCAGGGCGGCTGTCCTACACGCTGGGACTGGAGGGGCCCGCGATCACCGTCGACACCGCGTGCTCGTCCTCCCTGGTCGCCCTCCACTGGGCCGCGCAGGCCCTGCGCGGCGGCGAGTGCTCGCTGGCGCTGGTGGGCGGTGTCTCGGTGATGTCGAGCCCGGACTCGTTCGTCGAGTTCAGCGTCCAGGGTGGTCTGGCCCCCGACGGGCGGTGCAAGGCGTTCTCCGACTCGGCTGACGGCACCGGCTGGTCGGAAGGCGTCGGCGTGCTCGTGCTGACACGCCTGTCGGACGCGCGGCGGGGCGGTCATCCGATCCTCGCCGTGGTACGCGGGTCGGCGGTGAACCAGGACGGCGCGTCGAACGGGTTGACCGCGCCGAACGGCCCGTCGCAGCAGCGGGTGATCCGGCAGGCACTGGCCGCGGCGGGGCTGTCCCCGGCCGAGGTCGACGCGGCCGAGGCGCACGGCACCGGCACGGCGCTGGGCGACCCGATCGAGGCTCAGGCCCTGCTGGCGACATACGGCCAGGAGCGGGATCACCCGCTCCTGCTGGGGTCGATCAAGTCCAATCTCGGCCACACGCAGGCGGCGGCGGGTGTCGCCGGTGTGATCAAGATGGTGCTGGCCATGCGGCACGGCATGCTGCCCAGGACGTTGCACGCCGAGGTACCGGCGTCGCACGTGGACTGGTCGTCCGGGGCCGTCGAGCTGCTGACCGAGCCTCAGCGGTGGACGCGGAAGGGGCGACCGCTGCGGGCCGGCGTCTCCGCCTTCGGGATCAGCGGCACCAACGCCCACGTCATCCTGGAGCAGGCACCCCTGGACGAGCCGTCCCCCGAGCCGCCCGGCGAGCGGAGGGTTCCCGCGGTCGTGCCGTGGGTCGTCTCCGGCCGGACCCGGGAGGCGCTGCGGGCCCAGCTCGATCAGGTACCGGCCGCCGACCGCGACCTCGATCCGCTGGACGTCGGCTACTCGCTGGCGAGCCGGTCGATGTTCCGGCACCGCGCGGTGCTGCTGGCCACCGCCGACGGAGTGTCGGAGATCGCGCGTGGCGAGGCCACCGCCGTCGCGGGCAGGTCGGCGATGCTGTTCGCCGGACAGGGCTCCCAGCGCCCCGGCATGGGCCGGGAGTTGTATGCCAGGTTCCCGGTGTTCGCGCAGGCACTGGACGCGGTGCTCGCGCAGCTCGACGTCGAGCTGGACCGCCCGCTGCGGACGGTCCTGTTCGCCGAGGCGGGCTCACCCGAGGCCGAGCGGCTTGACCAGACCCAGTGGACGCAGCCCGCGCTGTTCGCGATCGAGGTGGCTCTGTTCCGCCTGGCGGAGTCGTGGGGGCTGCGCCCGGACCTGGTGGCCGGGCACTCGATCGGCGAGATCGCCGCGGCGCACGTCGCCGGTGTGCTGACACTGGCGGACGCGTGCACCCTGGTCGCCGCCAGAGGGCGCCTGATGCAGGCGCTACCGGCCGGGGGCGCGATGGTCTCCGTACAGGCCACCGAGGACGAGGTTCTCCCGATACTCGCCGGGCGCGAGCACGAGGTGTCGATCGCCGCGGTCAACGGACCGTCGGCGGTGGTGATCGCCGGGGTGGAGGGGCCGGTCACCGAGCTCGCCGCCCACCTCGCGGCCGAGGGCCGCAAGACCACCCGGCTGGTCGTCAGCCACGCGTTCCACTCGCCGTTGATGGACCCCATGCTGGAGGAGTTCCGCCGGGCCGTACGAGGGCTCGGGTTCTCACCGCCGGCCATCCCGCTCGTCTCCGGCCTGACCGGCGAGCCGGTCGCCGTCGAGCGGCTCTGCTCACCCGACTACTGGGTCGACCACGCTCGGCAGGCGGTCCGCTTCGCCGACTGCGTGCGCACCCTGCGCGGTTCCGGCGTGAGCACGTTCGTCGAGCTCGGCCCGGACGGCGTGCTGTCCGCGCTGACCCAGCACTGCCTGGCGGCCGACGGTACCGAGGCCGGCACCCTGGTCGTGCCGATGCTGCGTAAGGACCGCGGCGAGGAGGCGTCGGCCGTGGACGCGCTGGCCCGGCTGCACGTCCACGGGCTGCCGGTGGACTGGCGGTCCCTCTTCACCGGATGCGGCGCGCGGCGCGTCGACCTGCCCACGTACGCCTTCCAGCGCCGGAGGTACTGGCCCGAGGCCGTCGCCCCGGTCGTCGCCCCGGCGGGGGACCCGGTGGACGCCGAGTTCTGGGCCGCGATCGAGCGTGCGGACCTGACGTCCGTGGCGGCCACGCTGGATCTGGAGGCGGACTCGCTGTCAACGGTGCTGCCCGCGCTGTCATCCTGGCGCCGCTCGCGCCGCGAGCACACCCTCGTGGACTCCTGGAGCTACCGGGTGGCCTGGAAGCCCCTGGCCGCCGTGCCGTCCGCCGTCCCGTCCGGGAGGTGGCTGGTGGCCGTCCCGGCCGGCCGGTCCGAGGAGGGGGAGTGGGCGGAGGCGCTCGATGCGGTGGGTGCCGCCCTGGCGGGCCCCGATGCTCTGATGCGTCTCGACGTCACGCACACCGGTCGCGCGAGGCTGGCCGCACAACTCGTCGAACTGCTCGGCGGCCCGGACGCCGACGGCCGCGCGCCGGTGGGTGTGATCTCCCTGCTGGCGCTCGCCGGGACGGGCGATGACGGCCTGCCCGAGGTGGCGTTGACGGCCGCGCTGGTGCGGGCGCTGGGCGACGCGGGTGTCGACGCGCCGCTGTGGTGCGTCACCCGAGGCGCGGTGTCGGTGGGCCGATCCGACTCGCCACCGAGCCCGGGGCAGGCCGCGGTCTGGGGCCTCGGCCGGGTGGCGGCGCTGGAGCACCCCCGGCGCTGGGGAGGCATGATCGACCTGCCCGAACTGCTCGACCGGCGGGCCGTCGCCCGGTTCGCCGGCGTGCTGGCCGACGGCCCGGACGGCGAGAGCGAGGTCGCCGTGCGCGCCTCCGGAGTGTTCGGTCGCCGGCTCGTCCCGGCCCCGGCCGGGGACGCCGACCGGTCGTGGCGGCCTCGTGGCACGGTGCTGGTCGCCGGGGACACGGGAGTCTCTGGCGAGCGCATCGCCCGCTGGCTGGCCGACGCGGGCGCCGGCCGAGTCGTGCTGGCCGGGCGCCCCGCCCCGCTGGAGCCCGCCGAGGTGGATCCCCGGGTGACGATCAGGCACTGCGACCTGGTGGATCGGGAGGCCGTGGCCGCCCTGCTGGCGGAGTTCCCGCCGGACGCGGTCATCTACGCCGAGGAACCGGCCGGGGCCGCCTCCCTGGAGGAGACCGAGCCGGCGGACATGGCCGCGACCGCCGCGGCCTACGCCGCCGGGGCGGTGCACCTGGACTCCCTGCTGAAAGACCGGGAGTTGGATGCGTTCGTTCTGTTCTGCTCGCTTTCCGGCGTCTGGGGCGTCGCCGGCCGAGGGGGCGCCGCCGCCGCGGAGGCGGTCCGGGACGCACTGATCGAAGCGCGCCGCGCCCGAGGCGTGGTGGGGACCGCCGTGTCCTGGTCGGCATGGGCGGACAGCGGCGTGACCACGGACCGGGGAATGGACCTGCACCTGCGGGCGAACGGGCTGCCCGCCCTGGCGCCCGCGCTCGCGCTCAGCGCGCTGGGCCGGGTCGTCGCGAACGGCGAGAGCGCGGTGACGGTCGCCGACGTGGCGTGGGACCGGTTCGCCCCGGCCTTCCTCGCGGTGCGGCCGACCCTCCTGCTGGACGAGCTGCCCCAGGCCCGGCAGGCGATCGAGGCGGCGGGCGGCGGCGCCCACGACGGTGAGCCCACCGTGGCGGCCGCGCTCCGGGACCGCCTTCTCGGGCTGCCGGCGGCCGAGCGCACGGGCCTCGTCCTCGAACTGGTGGTGGCCAGGGCCGCCTCGGTCCTCGGGCACGCGGACGGCGCCGCGATCGAGGCCGATCGGGCCTTCCGGGACTTCGGGTTCGACTCTCTCACCGCGGTCGACCTGCGTAACCAGCTCAACGCCGCGACCGGGCTGACCTTGCCGGCCACGCTCGTCTTCGACCACCCGACACCGGTGGAACTCGCCGAACATCTGGCGGCCCAGGTGCTCGGCGAGGAGAGCCTCGGCGAGGAGAGCCGAGCGTCCGTACCGGCCGCGCCCTCGGACGACCCGATCGTCATCGTCGGCATGAGCTGCCGGTACCCGGGCGGCGTCCGCTCGCCGGAGGACCTGTGGCGGCTGGTCACCGGCGAGGTGGACGCGGTCGGCGCGTTCCCCGCCGACCGGGGCTGGGACCTGGACGCGCTGTCCGGTGGGGACGCCGACGGGCGTGGCCGCAGCACGGCGGCCGGAGGCGGTTTCCTCTACGACGCCGCCGACTTCGATCCGGGTTTCTTCGGCATCTCGCCCCGTGAGGCGATGGTGATGGACCCGCAGCAGCGGCTGGTGCTCGAAGCCGCCTGGGAGGCGTTCGAACGGGCGGGCATCGACCCCGCCGGCCTGCGGGGCGGCGATGTGGGCGTCTACGTCGGCGCCACCGGTGGTGACTACCAGCCACCCCGCGATCATCACGGCCACGCGCAGACGGCCCAGGCGGCCAGCGTGATCTCCGGCCGGCTGTCCTACACCTTCGGCCTGGTGGGGCCCGCGGTGACCGCGGACACCGCCTGCTCCTCGTCGCTGGTGGCGTTGCACCTGGCCGCCCAGGCGCTGCGGGCCGGGGAGTGCTCGCTGGCTCTCGCCGGTGGGGTCGCCGTGATGTCCACCCCGGTGGGCTTCGTCGAGTTCGGCGAGATGGGGGCGCTGTCCCCGGACGGCCGGTGCAAGGCGTTCTCCGACGCCGCCGACGGCACGGGCTGGGCGGAGGGCGTCGGCATGCTCGTCGTCGAACGGCTGTCGGATGCCCGGCGCAACGGCCATCACGTGCTGGCGATCCTGCGCGGTTCGGCCGTCAACCAGGACGGCGCGTCCAACGGATTCACCGCGCCGAGCGGTCCGTCGCAGCGGAAGGTGATCCACCGCGCCCTGGCCGGTGCCGGGCTGACCCCGTCCGACGTGGACGTGGTGGAGGCGCACGGCACGGGCACCAGGCTGGGCGACCCGATCGAGGCGCAGGCCCTGCTGGAGACCTACGGTCAGAACCGTGAGCGACCGCTGCTGCTCGGGTCGATCAAGTCCAACATCGGGCACACGCAGGCGGCGGCGGGCATGGCCGGACTGATCAAGATGGTCATGGCCATCAGGCACGGGGTGGCGCCGAGGACGCTGCACCTGGACGCGCCGTCGTCGCACGTGAACTGGTCGGCGGGCGCGGTGGAACTGCTGGCCGAGGCCAGGCCGTGGCCTGATGCCGGACGCCCGCGCCGGGCCGGGATCTCGTCCTTCGGAGCCACCGGCACGAACTCACACGTGATCATCGAGGAGGCGCCCTTCACCGAGCCGTCAGAGGCCGATACGGGGCTCCGCGGGATGCCCGTCGCAGCGGTTCCCGGACTCCTGCCGGTCCCGCTGTCGGCCAAGACTCCGGCCGCGGTGCGGGCACAGGCGCTACGCCTGCTCGATCACCTCGTCGAGCACCCCGAACTCGGCCTGGCCGATCTCGCGTACTCCCTGGCCACCACCCGGTCGAGCTTCCGGCAGCGGCTCGTCGTCCTGGCCGGCAGCCGTGCGGAGCTGGTGGACGGCCTGATGGCGGCGGCGGACGGAAACCCGGCTCCCCACGTGCTCGACGGCCTTCCCGGGCGAGCGGGCAAGACGGCATTCCTGTTCACCGGCCAGGGCAGCCAGCGGGCGGAGATGGGCCGCGAGCTCTACGACCGGTTCCCGGTCTTCGCCGACGCGCTCGACGCCGTACTGGCGCATCTGGACGCCAGGCTGGACCGCCCGCTGAGGGAGATCCTGTTCGCCCCGGCGGGCACACCCGAGGCCGGGCTGCTCGATGGAACCGGATGGACCCAGCCGGCACTGTTCGCGGTCGAGGTGGCCCTGTTCCGCCTGCTGGAGTCCTGGGATCTCACCCCTGACGTGCTGATCGGGCACTCGGTCGGCGAGTTGGCCGCGGCGCACGTCGCGGGCGTGCTGTCACTGGAGGACGCCTGCGCGCTGGTGGCGGCCAGGGGCGCGCTCATGCAGCGGCTTCCGGCCGGCGGCGCGATGGTCGCCGTCCAGGCCGGCGAGGAGGAGGTGCTGCGGGCGCTGGCCGGGCACGAGCACCGGGTCTCCGTCGCCGCGGTCAACGGCCCGGAGTCCGTGGTGATAGCCGGGGCGGAGCAGGCGGTGCTCGACGTGGCGGGCGCGCTGGCGGAGAGCGGGCGTCGGACGAGGCGGCTGCGGGTCTCGCACGCGTTCCACTCACCGCTGATGGAGCCGATGCTGGCGGACTTCCGGGCGGTCGCCGAAGGCGTCTCCTACTCCGTGCCGCGAATCCCGATGATCTCGAACGTGACCGGCGATCTCGTCACGGCCGAGCTGTGCTCCCCGGACTACTGGGTGGCGCACGTACGGAGCGCCGTACGGTTCGCCGACGGGATCCGGGCGGCGCACGAGGCAGGGGTGACCCGCTACATCGAGATCGGCCCGGACGGGACCCTGACCGCGATGGCCCGTGACACCATCCCCGCGGAGGCCGAGGCGGAACTGGTCCCCCTGCTGCGCAGGGACCGCGACGAGCACCGGGCCCTCGTCACCGCACTCGCCCGGCTGCACGTACACGGGATGAGTCCCGCCTGGACCTCGGTCTTCGCCGGTACCGGCGCCCGGCCGGTGGACCTGCCGACGTACGCGTTCCAGCACGAGCGGTTCTGGCCCGACGCGGGCCGCCCGGATCGGACCCGCGTGGCGGGCACGGGCGGCGCGGCGGACCCGGTGGACGCCGAATTCTGGGCGGCCGTCGAGGAGGAGGACGCCAAGGCGCTGGCGTCGCGGCTCGACGTGGACGGTGACGCGCTGACCAAGGTGCTGCCGGCGCTGTCGTCGTGGCGCCGGGAGCGGCGCCGGCGGTCCACCATGGACGCCTGGCGGTACCGGATCGTCTGGAAGCCCCTCACCGGTGACGGCGCGGCCGCCCCCAGGGCCTCGCAGGCCGGCCCCTGGCTGGTGGTGCTCCCCGAGGAACTGCGCACGGACACCTGGACGGGCTCGGTGATCGACGCGCTCGGTGCCGACGTGGTCCGCATGGAGGTGGCCGACCTCGCCGCCGTACCCCGGGATCGGGCCGCGCTGGCCGAGTGGCTGAGCGCGCACGCCGGCACCCGGCCGTTCGCCGGAGTGGTCTCGTTCCTGGCGCTGCGGGAGTCCGCGGACATCGGGGGCAGCGGGCTTCCCGGCGGGCTCGCCCTGACCACCCTGCTGATCCAGGCGCTGGGCGAGGCCGGCATCGACGCGCCGCTGTGGTGCCTCACCCGAGGCGCGGTCGCGGCCGATCCCGGCGACGTCCTGCGCGATCCGGCGCAGGCCGCCATCTGGGGGCTCGGCCGGGTCGCCGCGCTGGAGCACCCGCAGCGATGGGGCGGCCTGATCGACCTGCCGGAGGGTTTCGACCGGGGAGCGGCGCGGCGGCTGGCGAGCGTGCTGGCCGGGTTGGACGGCGAGGACCAGATCGCCATCCGGGCCTCCGGCACGTACGCCCGGAGACTGGTGCAGGACCCCGTCGGCCAGGCCGACGGACCCGACGAGTGGACGCCGTCCGGAACCGTGCTGATCACCGGCGGCACCGGCGCGCTCGGTGGACATCTGGCCCGCTGGCTGGCCCGGCATGGTGCGGAGCACCTGGTGCTGGTCAGCCGACGGGGGATGGAGGCCCCCGGCGCCGCCGAGTTGCGCGACGAGGTGGCGGGGCTGGGCGCCCAGGTGACCGTCGCGGCCTGCGACGCGGCCGACCCGGACGCACTGGCCGCCGTGCTGGCCGGCATCCCGGCCGAGTTCCCGCTGACCGGTGTGGTGCACGCCGCGGGCGTGGTCGACGACGGCGTGGTGGACGGCTTGACCCGGGAGCGGTTCGAGACGGTGTTCCGCGCCAAGGTGGCACCGGCGGTCGTGCTGGACGAGCTGACCCGAGAGCTGGATCTGCCGGTGTTCGTGCTGTTCTCGTCCGCGGCGGGCGCGCTCGGCAGCCCCGGCCAGGGCAATTACGCCGCCGCCAACGCGGTGCTGGACGGCCTGGCCGAGCGGCGGCGCGAGCGCGGACTGGCGGCCACGGCGGTGGCGTGGGGCGCCTGGGCCGGCGGCGGTATGGCGGAGGTGGCCGCGGCGCAGGAGGCGTCCCGGCGCATGGGCGTGCGCCCGATGGACCCCGAGCTGGCGGTCTCCGCGTTGAGCGGCCTCGTCGCCGGAGGCGAACCGGTCGCCGTGGTCGCCGACATCGAGCACGAGCGGTTCGTCCGCTCCTACACGGCGGGCCGGCCCAGCCGGCTGCTGAGTGAGCTGCCGGGATACCGTGAGCTGGTCGAGTCGGCAGGCTCGGCGCAGGAGACCGCGCAGTCGGCGTCCGCCCTGCGGGACAGGCTGGCCGGCCTTACCGGCTCCGAACGGCTCGGCGTGCTGCTCGACCTGCTGCGCGGCCAGATCGCCATGGTTCTCGGGCACTCCGATCGCGAGGCGATCGGCGCCGATCAGGCGTTCCGGGACCTCGGCTTCGACTCCCTCAGCGCGATCGAGCTGCGTAACCGGCTCACGGCCTCGACGGGGCTGAAGCTGCCCTCCACGCTCATCTTCGACTACCCGACTCCGGAGGCCCTCGCCGACCATGTGATCGCGCAGCTCCTGCCGGAGACGGGTGCGGCCTCGGGCGCCGGCGAGGAGGAGGCACGGGTCCGGGCGATGTTCGCGTCGCTGTCCATGGCCAGGCTGCGGGAGATCGGTGTGCTGGACGCGCTGCTGCAGCTGACCGGTGACCCGGAGGCGTCCACCGATGACGAGGCCGATGACGCGCTCGACTCGATGGGGCTCGACGAGCTGGTGCGGGCGGCCCTCGACGGCGGAGCTCAATGAGCCGAGAGCCGTCCCGCCGTCATGGTCCCGCTCGTGGGCGCGGGACCATGACGGCGGGACCCGAGGTAGTGGGACGGTCCGGAACGCCAATTGACCCGGCCGGGTGTGCGTCCACCCGGCCGGGTCAGGTTCGTGCGGTCAGATCGCGGTCACCTGTTCGGTATGGTCCTCAGCTTTCGGCCAGCGAGATGGACCTGGACGGGCAGGCCACGACGGCCTCTCGCATAACGGCCTGAGCCGAATCGTCCAGGTCTTCGACCAGAACGATGACGGTTCCCTCGTCGCTCTGGTCGAAGACCTCCGGCGCGATGAGCACGCACTGGCCGGCACCGATGCAGCGCTGGGCGTTCACATTGACACGCATGACATTCCTCATTTTGGAGAGACCGGGTCTGACAGGTGACCGGCCGGGGCCTGCCGCTCCGTCACCAACGGACCGGGAGCGCATGCAGCCCGAACAGCACACCGGTGTACTTGAACGGCAGGTCCTCGACCGCGATGTCGAGCTGAAGGGTCGGAATCCGCTGGAACAGGGACGCGAAGACGGTCTCCATCTCGATCCTGACGAGGTTCTGCCCGAGACACTGGTGCACGCCGTACCCGAACGCGACGTGGTGGCGGGCCGAACGGCTCGGATCGAACTCGTCGGCCCGCTCGAACGTGGCATGGTCGTGGTTCGCCGCGGCGCCGAGCGGCACGATGCCCTCGCCGGCCTTGATCACGTGCCCGCCGATCTCGATGTCCTCGACGGCCACGCGGAGCGCCACCCGGTCAGCGACGGACAGGTAGCGCAGCACCTCTTCCACCACTCCCGGCGCGCCGACCCACTGCCGGTTCAGCAGCAGCATGACCACGCCGAGTGCGATGTTGTTCGCCGTCGTCTCGTGCCCGGCGATCAGCAGCAGCAGGGCGACGCCGGAGATCTCCTTGGGAGTCAGCACTCCGGCGGACAACAGCCGGCTGGTCAGGTCCCTGCCGGGGAACCGCTGCTTCATGGTGATCAGCTTGGAGATGTACAGCAGCAGGTCCTTGGTCGCCTCCTCGCGTTCATCGTCGGTCGACGTGAAGGTCACCAGGATGCGCGTCCTCGACTCGAAAAGCTCGCGGTCCGTACGCGGCACGCCGAGCAACTCGCAGATGATCAGCGACGGCACCGGCAGCGCGAACGCGGACACCAGGTCGGCGGTGGTGCCGGCGTTGAGCATGGCGTCGATGCAGGTGTCGACGATTCGCTGGACGGCCGGGCGAAGCTCGGCGATCCGCCGTACCGTGAACTCAGGGATCAGAGCCTTGCGGAAGCGGGTGTGCTCCGGTGGGTCGTACGCGACGAACCAGCCGGGAATCTGGTCGGGCGGCGGCACCGTCCCGTTGCGCCCGATCGTCGGAAAGCCCTCATGTAAAGGGCTGGCACTGATCCGGGGATCGGTGAGCACAGTGCGCACGTCATCATGTCGAGTGACCAGCCACACGGTGCTGCCGTTGGGCAGCGCCGACTTGACCAGCCCCGACTGCGCCCGGAGTGAGGCGTACTCGTCCGGGGGAGAGAGCTGCCCGCGCCGCCGCCTCGGGAACTCGATGGATATCGGATCGCCGCTGTGCGTTTCCATGCTGTCGCCACGTCCTTCGGCAGTACCTGTCAGATCATTTCAGCGCCGGGTTGCCCAGGATCAGGTCGGCGGCCGCTCGGGTGCCTCCCGCCTCACGCTGCACTTTGGCGAAGAATTCGGCGCGCTCACGGAAGGCGGGGTTGTTCAGCAGTTGGGTGATCTTGCCGACCACATCATCGACGTCGATGGTCTGCGGATCGTCCACCGTGAGGCTGACTCCGCTGTCCACGCCGCGCACCGCCTGGTCATAGCAGTCGACCCACAGTGGCCGGATGATCTGCGGCTTGCCGAAATACAGGCCCTCGTGGAACGCGTTGGCGCCGCCGTGGTTGAAGAAGAGCCTGACGTTGGGATGAGCCAGCACATCGAGCTGGGAGGGAACCCAGCTCTCGATCCTGAGGTTCGGTGGCAGCTCGTCCCTGGGGGGTAGCAGGTGTTGCTGCTCGGCCGGGAGCTTCCACAGCACGGTATGCCTGCCGTCCAACCGGCGGGCGACCTCCACCAGCGCGTGTACCTCGTGGCGGGTCAGCCGGGTGATGGTGCCGAGTCCGATGTAGACCACGGAGGGGTTGGCGTCGAGCCAACGGGACAGGTCGCCGTCGTCCGGCGCCTCCGGCAACGGCGGGATGATGGCGCCGAGCATGTGGAACCTGTCCGGAAGGGGGAACGGGTACTCCAGCCCGAAGACCGAATAGCACAGGACGGCATCGGCACAGTCGATTTTCGACGATGGGCGGAGCGCCTCCCGTGGAAGCTGGAGCATCCTCGCGTACGAGGCGCTTTTGAGCGCGAGCCTCAGCATCGTCGGATGCAGGAACATCAGCCCGGCCCGGAGCTTGAACACGGTGTTGTGGACCCGCTGCTGGAACGACATGTTCAAGGGCAGCCCGGTGTGCAGCATGGGGAATCCGCGCGGTGTCCTGGTGATAAGCAGGTTGCTCGGCAGGAAAGGCGAGCTGAGGACGAATGGGATCTTCCTCTTGAGCGCTATTATGAGCGCGAGAGGGTTCACGCTGTCGAAGACCATGAGGGCCGGCTTGAGCTCTTCGACCAGGGCGTCGAGCGCCAGATACTTCTTCTCCCCACTGCTCGGGTCGAACCCGCGCCGCACCACCGCGTGGTGTGCCTTCCAACGGGACCGCTGGGTGGCCAGCCGGTACATCTCGTCGTCCCAGTCGGCGGGGGAGTGCCTTGGATCGGTCTCGCCGAGCGAGGCGAACCGCACGCCGCTTCCCTCGCTGATCTTCTCGATGTCGGCCCTGCAGGACTCATCCGTCGCGAACCATAGATCCTCCGTACCACGCCGGGCCAGCTCGGCGGCGATCACGCACAGGGGATTGAAGACACCGGCCCCCGGATTGCTCACGAACAGCAGTGGCTTGCGGCTCTCGCCCATCACACACACCTCCATCGCGGGAGCCGGACTGCCGAACAGCCAGTGACACGCAGGCGTCTGCTCCGGTGCGGATCCGTCGTCGCCGTGCACGTCTTTCGTGTCCTGACGTCGGCGTGCCCGCACGGTATCGCGGCGACATTAGGGGGATCACTAGTTTTCCCGGGGCCCCGGCCGGCTTCGCCAGGCCCGCTAAAGACTAGGCGTTTGCCGAGTCGCCATCGGCCTAACTTCACCGAATGGATGGCATGCTCGACGACCTTCCTGCTAAAGGGAGCCCCGTCGTGCATACCGCCTCCCCTCCCTGGCGGGAACGCTCCGCCAGGCGAGAGCACCGGGTGCCGGTGTGTGCGGAGAGGGACGTGGTGACTGACGCGATCGACGCGGCGGCGGTGGGTGTCCTGTACCGGTGACGCCGGCCGCAGGTTTCCCGACCCCGCCCGATGTACGGAGGCTGTGATGGATACGCCCAGTGAGCAGGTCGTACAGGCGCTCCGGAGCTCCATGAAGGAGGCCGAACGGCTACGGCGTCAGTACCAGAAGCTGGTCGCGGTCACCACCGAGCCGATCGCCATCGTGGCGATGAGCTGCCGGTTCCCCGGCGGGGTGTCCTCCCCTGAGGATTTGTGGCGGCTGATCGTTGAAGGTGGTGACGCCACCTCGGGCTTCCCATCCGACCGCGACTGGGATCTCGACATGCTGTCGGGTCATGATGCGGACGGCCGACCTCGAAGCGACACCGACAAGGGAGCCTTCATCCGCGACATCGCGGACTTCGACCCTGGGTTCTTCGGGATCTCGCCGCGCGAGGCGCTGGCGATGGATCCGCAGCAGCGGCTGCTGCTGGAGGTGTCGTGGGAGGCTGTCGAGCGGGCCGGGATCGACGCCGCCCGGCTGCGCGGCAGCCGTACCGGGGTCTTCGTCGGGATGAGCGGTCAGGACTACTCCTACCTGATGGTGAGCTCGCTGGCCGACCTCGAGGGCAACGTCGGGACCGGCATGGGCGCGGGCGCGGCCTCCGGCCGGCTTTCGTACACGCTGGGCCTGGAGGGCCCGGCGGTGACGGTGGACACCGCCTGCTCGTCATCCCTGGTGGCGTTGCACCTGGCGACGCAGGCGCTGCGCAGCGGTGACTGCTCGCTGGCGCTGGCGGGCGGGGTGACCGTGATGACCACCCCTGGCGCGTTCGTGGAGTTCACCCGGCAGGGTGGGCTGGCGCCTGACGGCCGGTGCAAGGCGTTCGCCGACGCGGCGGACGGCACGGGGTGGGCCGAGGGCGTGGGCGTGCTGGTCCTGGAGCGGTTGTCGGACGCTCAGCGCAACGGCCATCAGGTACTCGCGGTGCTGCGCGGGTCGGCGGTGAACCAGGACGGCGCGTCGAATGGCTTCACCGCGCCGAATGGTCCGTCGCAGCAGCGGGTGATTCGCCAGGCACTGGGCAGCGCCGGGCTGAACCCCGCCGATGTGGACGTGGTCGAGGGGCACGGTACGGGGACGACGCTGGGTGATCCGATCGAGGCGCAGGCGTTGCTGGCGACGTACGGTCAGGATCGGCCGGAGGATCGGCCGTTGCTGCTGGGCTCGGTGAAGTCGAACATCGGTCATACGCAGGCGGCCGCCGGTGTGGCGGGTGTGATCAAGATGGTCATGGCGATGCGGCATGAGGTGCTGCCCAGGACGTTGCATGTGGATGCGCCGTCGTCGCACGTGGACTGGTCGGCCGGTGCGGTGGAACTGCTGACCGAGACCAGGTCCTGGCCTCGGGTGGAGCGGCCGTGGCGGGCGGGGGTGTCGTCGTTCGGCCTCACCGGCACCAACGCCCACGTGATCATTGAGCAGGCGCCGAACAACCGGCGAATCGCGGCGAGAGCGGAGGACCGGGACCCGGCGGCGACCGCGGGCGTGCCCCCGATGCTGGTGTCGGGTCGTACGGCGGAGGCGCTGCGGGCGCAGGCCGAGCGGCTGGCGTCGTACCTGGATGCCGAGCCTGATCTGGATCTGGCCGACATGGCCTTCTCTCTTGTCACGACGCGATCGGTCTTCGAGCACCGGGCGGCGGTGCTGGCCGGTGCCCGCGAGGATGTCGTGGCCGGGCTGCGGGCCGTGGCCGAGGGCCGGTCGGGTGCGGGCGTCCTGCTGGGACAGAGCGGGCGGCGGGACAAGATCGCATTCCTGTTCACCGGTCAGGGCAGCCAGCGGGCGGGGATGGGCCGGGAGCTGTATGAGCGCTTCCCGGTGTTCGCCGAGGCATTGGACGCGGTGATCGCCGAGCTGGGTCCGTTGCTGGACGGGCCGTTGCGTGAGGTGCTGTTCGCCGAGCCGGGCACGCCCGAGGCGGAGGCGCTGGATCGGACGGGGTGGGCGCAGCCGGCGTTGTTCGCGCTTGAGGTGGCGTTGTTCCGGCTGGTGTCCTCGTGGGGTGTCAAGCCGGATGTGCTGGCGGGGCATTCGATCGGGGAGATCGCGGCGGCGCATGTGGCCGGGGTGCTGTCGCTTGCCGACGCGTGTGTGCTGGTGGCGGGCCGGGGTCGGTTGATGCAGGCGTTGCCGTCGGGTGGGGCGATGGTGGCGGTGCAGGCCGCCGAGGAGGAGGTCGCCGCGCTGCTGGCGGGGCGTGAGGATGAGGTGTCGGTCGCGGCGGTGAACGGTCCGGCCTCGGTGGTGATCTCCGGGGTGGAGGAGGCGGTGCTGGAGGTGGCCGCCGCCCTGGAAGGTCAGGGGGTGCGGACCAAGCGGTTGCGGGTGTCGCACGCGTTCCATTCGCCGTTGATGGAGCCGATGCTGAAAGAGTTCGGGGAACTGGCCCGGACGCTCACCTTCAACGCGCCGCAGGTTCCGGTGGTGTCGAACCTGACCGGCCAGGTGGCCACGGCCGAGCAGTTGTGCTCGCCGGACTACTGGGTGGAGCAGGTCCGCGGCGCGGTCCGCTTCGCCGACGGCATCCGGGCGCTGCACGGCCAGGGCGTGCGGGCGTATCTGGAGCTCGGCCCCGACGGGGTGCTGACCGCCATGGCTCAGGACACCCTTGCCGCCGAGGATCAGCCCGTCGCGGACCTGGTGACGGGATCTGACGCGGTGATGGTGCCGGTGCTGCGCAGGGACCGGGACGAGCGGCGGTCGGTCATGGCGGCGCTGGCCCAGTTGCATGTGTGTGGGGTGGTGGTGGACTGGGAGTCGGTGCTTGCGGGCGGGCACCGGGTGGAGTTGCCCACGTATGCGTTCCAGCGTCAGCGTTTCTGGCCTGATGGTGCGGGTTCGCGGGTGGGGAATGTGGCGGCTGCCGGGTTGGCGGCTACGGGCCATCCGTTGCTGGGGGCCGCGGTCGGGCTGGCCGGCTCCGATGGGGTGCTGCTCACCGGGCGGTTGTCGCTGTGGTCGCATCCGTGGCTGGCCGATTACCTGGTGATGGGTTCGGTGGTGGTTCCGGGCAGCGTGTTCGTGGAGCTGGCGGTGCGGGCGGGTGACCAGGCCGGCTGTGATGTGGTCGAGGAGCTGACCTTGACCGCGCCGCTGGTGCTGGGCGAGCGGGATGCGGTCGCGGTGCAGGTGTGGGTGGGGGCGGCGGACGGATCGGGTCGTCGTGGTGTGAGCATCTATGCCCGGTCGGCGGAGGCCGCCGATGAGGAGCCGTGGGTCGAGCACGCCACCGGTGTGCTGACGGCCGGAGGCAGCGCCGCCGCGCCGTTCGAGACGGTGGTGTGGCCGCCGCAGGGGGCGTCCGTCATTGAGCTGGACGGGTTGTACGACCAGTTCGCCGCGGGCGGGTTCCATTACGGGCCGGTGTTCCAGGGCTTGAAGGCGGCCTGGCGTGGCGAGGCCGGTGAGGTGTTCGCCGAGGTCGTTCTGCCTGAGCAGGCGGCGTCGAGCGCGGGTTCGTTCGGGTTGCATCCGGCGCTGTTGGATGCGGCGTTGCACGCGGTGCCGTTCGCCGGGCTGGACGATGCCGAGGGCGGCCGGTTGCCGTTCTCCTGGGGAGGAGTCTGTCTGCACGCCGGTGGTGCGTCGGTGCTGCGGGTGCGGCTGGCCAGGACCGATGCTGATGCGGTCTCGGTGACGGCGGTGGACGCGGCTGGGGAACCGGTGCTGTCGGCGCGGTCGCTGGTGCTGCGGCCGGTCGCGGCCGAGCAGTTCGCCGCCACGGGACGCGGCCGAGGGGTGGAGCGGGACGCGCTGTTCGGCTTGGAGTGGACGTCGCTGACGGATCTCCCGACCGCCGATCCGCTCCCGGTGGCGGTGCTCGGCCTGGACACGTTGGGTGTCGCCGGGGCGCTGCGGGCGGCTGGGGATTCGGCGCCGGTTCACCGCACCCTCGATCCCTCGGTCCGCC
>NZ_JBEOZN010000117.1:0-22912 GCF_040298085.1 Streptosporangium sp. NPDC001681
CTGACACTGATCGGCCTCGGCAGCGCCGCCGCCGTGGCCACCCTGGATCGATCAGGACACCTGGCAGCCTCACCACAGACCACCCCGGCGACGGCGTGACGCGCCTCGGGGGTGGCCCGGCCTCGCGGAGCGGGTTCCGGTGGCCGGCTACCCGTCACCGGTCGGCTCGGTGGGCGGCACCGCGGGGTCCCACCCGCGCAGCAGGCCACGGGTGACGGCCGTGACCGCGCAGCGCTGGGCGGCGTAGGCGAGGGCCATGGTGTGGTGTTCCGCGGAGAAGTCGGCGACGGCATCGGCCACGAGGAACGGCTGCAGGTCCTGCATGAAGGCGTCGCAGGCGGTCATGAGGCAGCCGATGTGGGCGTAGACACCGCAGACGATGATCTGGTCGCGGCCCATCGCGTCCATCCGGGCGCGTAGGTCGGTCATGCGGAAGGCGCTGTAGCGCCACTTGGTGAGCAGGATGTCGGACGCCGCGGGGAGAAGGCTCGCGACGATCTCACTCTCCTGCGAACCGGGGATGCCCGAGCCCCAGAAGTCCTGGAGCAGGCCGCGCTGGTGGCTGTTCTGGCCGCTGGGCTGCATCGAGTAGACGACCGGGACCCCCAGCCCGGCGCAGGCCTCGCGCAGCAGGCCGATGTTGTCGATGAGCCCGGTCAGCGGTGGGGCACCGGCGGCGAAGGGGGCGAGGAAGTAGTTCTGCATGTCATGGACCAGCAGGACGGCGCGGCGCGGATCAGGGCGCCAGGTCACCTGGTTCTCGGGAAGATCGCCTTCTCCCGGCAGCGGGTAGGAGGCGATCTGGGGAAGGGCCACGGGTACTGTCTCCTTTCCTGTGACGGTGGGCCGGACGGTGGGTCAGCGGTCCTGGCCCAGGCCGACGGCGTGGAGCATGGTCTGGAACTTGGCGGTGGTCTCGGCGAGCTCGGTCTCCGGCACCGAACCGGCGACGATTCCCGCACCGGCGAACAGCCTCAGGGTCTGGTCGGCGACCTCGGCACAGCGGATGGTCACAACCCACTCGCCGTCGCCCGCCGAGTCCCCCCACCCGACCAGGCCGGCGTACAGGCCGCGGTCGAACGGTTCGATCTCCTCGATGGCCTGGCGCGCGGCGCTCGCGGGGGTGCCGCAGACGGCGGGGGTGGGGTGCAGCATGGTGGCCAGCTCCAGCGACGTGACCGCGGGGTCGTCGAGCACGCCGGTGATCCGGGTCGACAGATGCCACATGGAGGCGGTGGACAGCGGCGAGGGTCCGTCGGGCACCGAGAGTTCCCGGCAGTACGGGCGCAGGACCTCCACAATGCTCTCGATCACCAGCGCGTGCTCGCGAAGATCCTTGTCGGAGGCGAGCAGGGCGCGGGCCCGCTCCGCGTCGACGACGGGGTCCGGGTGGCGGGGTACGGACCCGGCCAGCGGGTTCGTGGTGATCCGGCGGCCGGACCGGGAGACGAGCAGTTCCGGGCTGGCCCCCAGCAGCGTGCGGGCGGTGGCGGTGCTCGACGGCAGGTCGACCGCGTAACCGTAGGCCTGCGGGTCGCGCCGGATGAGGTTGCGCAGCACCCGCCCGACGTCGACGGGGGCACCCAGGGTGACGTCCAGGGCGCGGGCCAGCACGATCTTCTTGAGCTCTCCCGCGGTCAGCTTGACCAGTGCCTTCTCCACTCCGCGCAGGTAGTCACCGGGGTCGGGGACCGGGCCGAATCCGGTGAACGTGCCCGTGACCTGCTCGGGACCGGCGGGCAGGCCGGCCGGTGGGCTCGTCCAGCAGACGGCGGCGGGCACCAGCAGGCGTGGCGGGCGGTCGTCGCGGAAGGGGATCGCGCCCACCACCACGGGGTTGGGGTGACCTGAGCTCCTGGCGTCCCGCAGGGCGGAGGCGACGCGGTCTCGCAGGCTCGTCGCCCCCGAATCGGGGACCTCCTGGCACACCCCCCTGGCGAGCAGGGTCCGGGTCGGCGAGGTGAAGAAGAAGGTGCCGGGTTCGTAATCCTCCAGGAGGTCCGGCATTCGGGACATGGTGAGGGTGCCGTTCGGCGACATGGGGAAAAGCTCTCCTGTCAGGAGGGGATCCAGGAATAGGAGGGACCAGCGCCGGCGGGCGGCCGGCGCTGGGAGAGGACCGTTCCGCTACCGGAGCGTGGCGCCCCCGTCGACGTACAGGTCCTGCATGGTGATGTGCCTGGCACGGTCGGAGGCCAGGAAGAGGACCGCGTTCGCGATGTCCTCGGGGTCGGCCAGGCGGCCGAGAGGGATGCCCACCCGGAAGGTGGACGGCGATCCGTCGATGGCCGCCCGCGCGTCGTGGCCGCCGGTCCACAGGGCACGCTGCATGGGGGTGTCGGTGGAACCGGGCGACACCACGTTGCAGCGGATGCCGTACGGCGCCAACTCCAGGCCGAGACACTTGGTGAACTGCGCGGCCGCCGCCTTGGAGGCCGCGTAGGCCGACATGTTCATCCGCGGCACGCCCGCGGCGTTGGACCCCACAGTGACGATCGCCCCGGATCTACGGGGGATCATCCGGCGGGCGACCGCGCGGGACAGGTGGAAGACCCCACCGGTGTTGACGGCGAAGGTCCTGGCCCAGTCGTCGTCGCTGATGGCGACGGCCGATCCCGAGCAGAGCACTCCGGCAACGTTGACGAGCAGTTCGATCGGGCCGAGGTCGGCCTCGACCCTCGCGACGACGTCGTCGACGGCGGCGCTGTCGGCGACCTGGCAGGGGTAGGCGACCGCGGTGCCGAGCCCGGCGGCGACCTGCTCGATCCGCTCGGCGTTCACGTCGAGCGCGGCGACCCGCGTGCCCGCCACCGTCAGGGCTCGCGCCACCGCCTCGCCGATGCCCTGCGCCGCGCCGGTGACCACGGCCACTCCGCTTTCCGCCAGCATGTCCCCACCTCCGTCAGCCTCTCGCCGGTAGGCAGGCTAGTGCCATTACTTTAAGTCGCGCAGCAAAAACTTATAGTTACTTTTCACAGATCAGGCGGACATCACAGAGGTTGGTACGAACACTCCTGACCGCCGGACGTGGCGATGTATGAGGAGCGCGGGGGCCGGAGCGGTGCCGATTCCTGGGGCTTTCGCATGGATGACCGAGGGGCTGACGCGTTTGTCTTCTAGCTACGTCACGTCAGTCGTTACGGCTTATGATCACTCTTCATGACAAGCCAGGATATTTCTGAGCAACCTTTGCACATTCCCCCTATTTCGCAAGACACTCCTCCGGCAGATCCATCGGAAGAGGAGGAAGGCAGTGGTGTCCTGGAGATGATCGAGCGCATCGGCTCGGTCGTCGTCCCGATCGGCGTCGCACTCTACGCCGTGCTCTACCTCGGCGTGCAGTCGATGTACGAGGTGTTCGAGATCAGCCCGGAGCAGGCGGGGATCGACCAGTCCGTCCTGCTCGGCCGGCTGATGGGCACCCTGATCCTGCTGCTGCTGGTCGTCCTGCCGCTGCTCGGCGTCATCGTCGGGGTGATCTGGCTGGCCGACAAGGTGACCTTCGGCACAGTCGGCAAGCTCGCGAACGCCGTACGGCGGCGGCCCTGGCTGATCGCTGTGATCGCCGCGCTGTGGTGCGGCGCGACCTACTGGGGCCTGCTCAACCTCTTCGGCGAGATCGACCTCGCTGCCAAGGTCGTCGTGGCCGTGGTGCTGGGCGTGCTGGCCTTCCTGGTGCCGTTCCGGCTGCTGCGCCGCAAGCCCGTCGGCCGCGCCGGGATGAAGGTGCTCGTCGGCGCCCTCACCGGCCTCGGCCTGGGGTTCCTGCTGATCCTGCAGATGTACAGCGGGGCGATGGAGATGCGGGAGACGGGAAAGGCCAACGATCTTCTCCCTTTCGTCGGCTTCCAGGACCAGTGGGCCGTTCTCCGGAGTGCCGAGAACGACAAGCCGCTCTACGACAGCCGGTGGATGATGCTGCTCGGCGAGAGCAACGGCGCGTACGTCCTCTACGACTGCGACAAGATGGAGACCATCCGGCGCTCCATGGACAAGACCATCCTCGAATCCATCCGGCTCAATCCGGAGCGGGAGGCGGGTTTCAAGTGCGGCACCCTCGCCGAGGAGACGCAGACGGCCGAGGCCACGGGCCAGTAGGCACGATGGGGACACCCGCGTCGCCGGTCCGATCGGCCCCGCCCGGCCCGCCGGTGGCAGGACCCGGTGTTCCGGATCCCGCCACCGAGGTCAGGACGGGTCACCGCCCTGACACGGTTGTCAAGTGTCAGGACGGCGTGCCGTCCGCGCCGCACTTGATGATCGGGCGGATGCAGTCGCGCAGGCGGCGCTCCATCTCGGCCGGGGGCCAGGCGTTGAAGAAGTCACCGTGCATCGTGTATCCGCGCCCGGATGCCAGCCGCAGCTGTGCCGGGTCACCGCTGACCGGGTACCTCAGCACCTGGCGTAGCTTCGGCACCGGCACCGGGTGCGAGGCGGGACAGGCCCCGCCCACCGGGTAGGCCATGTGGCTCTTGTGGTCGGCCGAGTCCAGGTCCCTGCCGTTCCAGCACTGCGGGAAGTCCAGGTAGGACTCCAGCATGGTGCCCGCCGGGCAGTTGACGAAGTCCTTGGAGGACCCCACGTGCCCGGCGTGCAGGCACGACCAGCGCGCGTTGCTGCTGGGGTCGTCGATCCCGGTCGCCTTGGCGTTGCCCGCGACGATCCGCAGGCCCAGGGGCAGCGGCTGGGTCCGCGCGATGATGTCGTCGCGGACGCCCTCACCCAGGTAGTAGAACGTGGTGCCGGTGGGTTCCACCGGGGTGTTGCCGTTGTAGAGCGTCGGCACCCAGTACGACGACAGGTCGACGCGCGGGTTGCAGTTGCTGGGAGAGCTCTGCAGGGACGCCAGCGTCGTGTGGGCGTTGGTGGAGGTGCTGCCGAAGAAGCTGTGCATGTGCGACGCGCCGGGAAGTCCCGGGAAGACGATCGGGTCGTCGGGCAGGCGGTGGCTGAACGGGCAGTCGGCGAGGAACTCCGCCACCCGGACGACCGCCGCGGACGAGCCGGCGGCCTTGGACTGTGACGTCGCGCCGGCCTGCGTGCTCTGCAGGACGAGGGACGTGCCCAGGAGCGCCAGCAGCGTGGTCGTCAGGGTCAGTGGGCGTAACCGGCGTCGGAGGCCGGCTCGGGAGAGTGCCGGGTGCATGGGTGACTCCTTTGGGAGGTCCCGGTACGGCTCACCGAGCCGTACCGGGGAGCGGTGGAGTTACTGGTAGACGCGTACGTAGTCGACGAGCATCTGCTTGGGGAAACCCGTGCTCGCGTCCGGCGGTCCTGGCCAGTCGCCGCCGACCGCGAGGTTGAGGATGATGTAGAAGGGGTGGTCGAAGACCCACGGGCCCCGGGTCGCCTCGACCTGGTCCTTGCTGATGGTGAAGACCGTCCGGCCGTCCAGGGTGTAGACGATGCCCTTGCTGTCCCAGTTGGCGGCCCAGACGTGGAAGTCGTCGGAGAAGTCCGCGCCTGTCGGCAGCGTGTACGGGCTGCCGACACCGCCGCCGCCGTTGTAGGCGGGTGCGTGGACCGTCGAGTAGGCGGTCTTGACGTCCTTGCCGAGGACTTCCAGGATGTCGATCTCGCCGTTGTACGGCCACGGCCTGCCGGTGAGGAAGTCGGCGCCCATCATCCAGAACGCCGGCCACAGGCCGTTGCCCTTCGGGACCTTGACCCGGGCCTCGACCCGGCCGTAGGTGAAGGTGAACTTGCCGCCGGTGTTGATCCGGCCCGAGGTGTACTGGCAGGTCCCGCCCGGGCACGCCGACCCCGGGGTGGCCTCCTGCCGGGCCGTGATGACGAGGTTGCCGTTGCCGTCCATCGCGGTGTTGTTGGGGTTGTAGTACTCCAGCTCGTTGTTCGGGCCGGTTCCCGGGTCCTGGGTCCACTTGGCCGCGTCGGGCCTGGTCCCCGCCGCGCCGGTGAACTCGTCACTCCAGACCAGCCTTGGCGGGTTGGCCGGGTCGGGCGGGAGCGGCGGCGGGGTGATGGGGGCGCCGCCGGTGCCCCAGACCTGGAACTCCCACAGTGAGTAGCCGTAGGGAGTGGCCCGCTGGGTGCCGTACATCCGCACGTAACGGCCGGTCCCGTCGACGTTCAGCGTCTGCTTGAAGCCGGTGCCGGTGGTCGTGGAGTAGATCGGCGTCCAGGTGGTCCCGTTCGCGGAGACCTGGATCTCGAACGCCTTGGCGTAGGCCGGATCCCACTGCAGCACGACCTTCTTGATCTGCGCGGTCGCGCCGAGGTCGACGGAGATCCAGGCCGGGTCGACCCAGCCGGTGGTGGAACTGGTCGCCCAGCGGGAGGCCGGGTCGCGGTCGAACGCCCTGGCCGGGGTGCACTCCCAGCAGTTCCCGTCGTGCTGGGAGCTGGAGGCCGCACCCGGCCTGCCGTAGGACAGCAGCTTGAGCGCGCCCGGGTCGGGGTCCGGGCCGGTGGAACCGATGGTGCCGTAGACCTGGAACTCCCACAGCGAGTAGCCGTACTGGGTGGAGCGCTGGGTGCCGTACATCCGCACGTAACGGCCGGATCCGTTGACCGCCAGCGTCTGGTCGCCGCCGGTGCCGGTGGTCGTGGAGTAGATCGGCGTCCAGGTGGTGCCGTTGGGCGAGGTCTGGATCTCAAAGGCCCTGCCGTAGGCGGTCTCCCACTTCAGCGACACCTGCGTGATGGTCGCGGTGGCGCCGAGGTCGACCTGGATCCACTGCGGATCGGCGAACGCGCTGGACCAGCGGGTGCCCGCGTCGCCGTCGACGGCCGCCGACGCGGGGAAGGCCACGTTCTCCGCGGACGAGGCGGTCACCGTCTTGCCCTGGGACAGCAGGGTGTCGGCGGCGGAGGCGGGCACGACGGCGAGACAGGATGTGACGAGGGTGACGGCCGCGGCGATCATCAGGACCACACGGCGGCCGGGACTTCGAAGCGAGGGCATGGCGTCTCCTCGGGGGGCGGGGGGTGCGTACCGGTACGGGTCGGGGAGCGCTCTCTCAAACAGAGAGTGCTCTCGTCCGACAGGGCCTGTCAAGTACCCGTTTAACCAGTAGGAAACGGACTGCACATGATCCGGTAATCAACCGCACACTTCAGGGAGCGCTCCCGCAAAATGCTTTGCACCGTTGTAAGCGGCTGTGACCTGGAGTTAAGAAGATCTTTTTTAGGGAGCGTTTTCTCGGATTCCTTCACGGGTCGCCGAGGAGGAAAAATCGACTCCGTTCTCGCCACTGACAGAAATCTCATCTCTGATCACCCTTTGTGAGGGAGCGCTCTCTTCATGATCCTCGATTAGGCTCCTTGAAGGTGGCACCGCACGGTCCGGCACCACCGGCCGGTCAGCGGTACGGACTGCGGGGAGAAGCACATGAGACGACCCACCCTGGAGGCTGTCGCCACCCGGGCCGGCGTGTCCAAATCAACGGTCTCCAGGGTGGTGAACGGCGAGCCGACCGTCGCCTCGGACATCCGCGACCTGGTCATGCGGGCGGTGAACGAGCTGGGCTACGTCCCCAACCCGGCGGCGCGCAGCCTGGTGACCCGGCGCACCGACTCCATCGCGGTGATCGTCTCCGACCCACCGGCCGGGCTCGTCTCCGACGACCCGATGTTCTCCACGGTCGTGCGCGCGGCCAGCCGCGAGTTCGAGGCGGCGGGCAAGCAGGTGGTGCTCATGCTCGTGGGCTCGGATGACGCCCGCCTGCGGGCCAGGCAGTTCGTGGCCGCCCGTCACGTGGACGCGGTCATGCTCATGTCGATGCACGGCGCCGACCCGTTGCCCGCGGCGCTCGCCACGACGGGCGTCCCGCTCGTCTCACACGGCAGGCCCGCCTTTCAGGTGGCCGCGCCCTGGGTCGACAACGACAACGTCGGCGGTGCCGCCCAGGCGGTGCGGCACCTGCTGGAACGGGGGCGGCGCAGGATCGCCACCATCTCCGGGCCGCTGGACATGTCCGCGGCCCAGGACAGGCTGGGCGCCTACCGCGAGGTGCTGAGCGAGACCGGACGGCGCTCGATCGTGGCCATCGGCGACTTCACCCGGATCTCCGGAGCCGAGGCCATGGCACAACTGCTGGAGGACGACCCCGCGCTGGACGCGGTGTTCGCCGCCAACGACCTGATGGCGATCGGCGCCATGCGGGCGCTGCGCCGGGCGGGCCGGCGGGTGCCCGACGACGTGGCGGTGGTGGGGTTCGACGACATCGAGGCGGCCCTCTACACCGACCCCCCGCTCACCACGGTGCGCAGCCCGATGGGGGAGCAGGCCACCGCCTCCGCCCGCCTGCTGCTCGGCCTGCTACGAGGCGAGGACGCCGCCCCGGTGATCCTCCCGACCCGGCTCGTGATCAGGGAGTCCAGCTAGCCGCCGGGAATCGAAGGAGTTCTCGCGGGCGCGGTCCGGGGTGAACGGCGCCCCATCCCTGTGGTGGGCGCCTCGGACCTTCCCGCCGCGGGGCGCGGTGACGCACTCCGCCGCCCAGGAATGTCCTCAGGAGACGTCGCCCGGGAGGTGGGGCGGAACCCGCCCGCGCCCGGTGTGGTCCCCGCCCTGGAGGGCGCGGGCCAGGCCGGTCAGCCCGAGTGTGAGGCCCGCGCGCTCGTCGGCCGTGAGCCCCTCGAACAGTGCGGCGTGCGTGGTGCGCAGGTCGGCGCCGACCCGCTCGGCGGCGGTCCATCCGTCAGGGGTGAGGCGGAGACGGTAGAAACGGCGGTTGGCCGGGTCCCGTTCACGCGACAACCACCCCCGCCGTTCCATGCCCGCGGCCAGACGGCTCACCGTGCTCTTCTCCAGGCTCAGACGGGTGGCCAGTTCCCCCTGGGAGAGCGTCCCGGAGTCGGCGAGCTCACCGAGGGCGAACACCTCCGACAGGGAGACGCGCAGGCCACCGTAGTCATGCGGTTCGAGCAGTCCACCCGTCCTGACAAGCAGCTTCAACAGACGACGCAGCTCGTCATCGGGGAACGCCTCCCCATGAGTTGTATCGTACAACTATCTATCCTATGCTCGACAGTGCACAGTTGTGCTTTACAACTATAGGAGAGCGTCATGCGTGCCATCCATCGTGCCCGTGCGAGCCTGTTCGGTCTCTTCCATCACGGTGGCCTCTACGACCGGCTCATCAGCCGCGGATTCCGTCCCCTCTACACCAAGGTCACGGCCGACGTCGTGTCGGCGGCGCCCGCAGGGGGAACCAGGGTGCTCGACGTGGGCACCGGCCCCGGGCGGGTCCCTCTCGCGATCGCCCGTGCCTTGCCGGAACTGCGGGTCGAGGGCCTCGACCTGTCCGCAGAAATGATCGACCGCGCCCGGCAGAACGCGGCGGAGGCCGGGCTCGCCGGCCGTGTCGACTTCGCCGTGGGCGACGTCGCCGACCTCCCCTACCCCGACGGTGACTTCGACCTGATCGTCTCCAGCATGAGCCAGCACCACTGGCCGGACGCCGCCGCGGGACTGCGCGAGTTGCGCCGGGTCCTCGGCCCCGGCGGCCGCATCTGGATCTACGACTTCCGGTTCGCGTTGCGCCGGGCCGAGGCCGCCGCCCGTGCCGCGTTCCCGGGACATCCCGTCCGCCTGGAGACCGTCCGCACCAGCCGCCTGCCGATCAGGTTCATCGGCCGGGTCGTGGTCGAAACCTCCTGAAGCCCTGCCCCGTCTCCGAGTCGTCTTCTTTGGACCCCCGAGGCCCCGTGCCTCCCTCCCGGATCGGGGACCGGGCGATGAGAGCCCCGGGGCTCGGCGGATATGGCGCGGCCGGCGCGTCGTGGTCCCGCCGAGCGGTCGGCTCGTCGACGGTCAGTGCCGGAGAGGTCATGGGAGTCCCTTCGCCTGCTGGTCCGGATCGGCGCCGGAGGCGACCGGCGACCGACTGGGAGGACGGTGGCGGAACGGCTCCGAAGGATAGAGGACCTCTTCTGACCGGTCCGCTGGAGGTCACCGGCACTGGGCGAGCATGACCTTCTTGTCCGCGCGGGTGACCGGCAGGTGGTACTTCAGGGCCACCTGGGCGAAGCGGACCACGTAGGCGCAGCGGACCCCGCGCCTGGGGGGAAGCCAGGAGGCCGGCCCCGATCCGCCCTTGGCCTCGTTGGCGCCGCCGTACACCGGGAGGAGGTTGAGCGGGTCGTTGGCGATGCGCATCCGCTTGGACCGCGACCAGCGGGAGGCTCCCATCCGCCACTCGTAGGAGAGCGGGACCACGTGGTCGACCTGGATCTCATCGGAGCGCTTCTTGCTCCAGTGCACGATCCGGCCGGTGTAGGGATCACGCAGCCTCATGGAGACGACCACGCAGCCGGATCCGCGACGGTAGCGCACCTCCTCCCCGTCGCGGGCCAGCAGGTCGTCGCGGGTACGACAGCCGTTGCGCGCGTACGGCACACCACTGGCGGTGTCGGCCCAGTTCGCGCCGAACCTGGCCCGGCTGTAGCCGGCCTTCGACCCCATCCGCCCGACCCGGAGCCTGCTGATCAACCTGACCGCGGCACCCCGGTCTCCGGCCGACCTGACCGGCGCCAGCCCGGGGCGCAGGCCGTCCGGGTTGTCCAGCGGCACGACCCTCGCCGGCGCGGCCCTCGCGCGCGTGTCGCCGTGCGTCGACAGGGAGAAGAGCATCGCGGCGCCCAGCACCACGGCGACCACCCCCCGCGTGCCCACCCATGCCTCCAGAAGGGTCTACCGGCCCGTTCTTGACCGATTCCCGGGAATCGGTTGGTTGACACGGGGTGTCCGCGGGTTGAGACCTGACCGGTCAGGGCTGGAAGCGGTAGCCCATGCCGGGTTCGGTGAGCAGATGGACCGGGTGTGCGGGATCGCGCTCCAGTTTCTTGCGCATCTGGGCCATGTACTGGCGCAGGTAGTTGGTCTCCTTGTGGTACGAGGAGCCCCAGACGTCGTTCAGCAGGCGGCGCTGGGTGATGAGCTTGCCGGGGTTGCGGACCAGTATCTCCAGCAGGCGCCACTCGGTGGGGGTCAGTCGCACGCCACCGGAGACGGTCCTGCCCGCCAGGTCCACCTCGTGCTCACCGATCACGAACCGGGCCGGCTCCTCCTCGGGAAGCGAGGTGCGGCGCGACACCGCGCGGATCCGGGCGAGCAACTCGTCGACGCCGAACGGCTTGGTGACGTAGTCGTCCGCGCCCGCGTCCAGGGCCTCCACCTTGTCATGGCCCTCGGCCCGGCCGGACAGCACGATGATCGGAACGGTGGTCCAGCCGCGCAACCCCTGGATGACGTCCACCCCGTCCATGTCGGGCAGGCCGAGGTCGAGCACCACCAGGTCGGGGTGCCAATCCGCGGCCTGGCGCAGGGCGGCGGCGCCGTCGGCGGCCACGGCCACCTCGTACCGGCGGGCGACCAGGTTGATCCTCAGCGCCCGCAGGAGCTGGGGCTCGTCATCGACGACGAGGATGCGCGTCACGGGTCCTCCACGGTTGCGAGCACAGCCTGGGAGGGGCATGGTGCGGTCTCCGGCAGCCGGCCCCCTCCCCGAGGCCAGGTTACGGCCGACCAAATACCCGGAGTGGGCACGGGGGCCGGCCGGATCAGAGCCAGTTGCGCTTCTGGAACGCCCGGTAGAGCAGGATGGTGCCCACGACGATCAGGGCCGTGGACACCCAGAACCCGATCGGCTGCCCGAAGCCGGGGTAGGGCACGTTCTGCCCGTAGAAGCCGGTGATCATCGTGGGCACCGCGATGATGGCCGCCCAGCTTGTGATCTTCTTCATGATGTCGTTGAGCCGGAATCCCTGCTGGTTCATATGGGCCTCGCGGACGTTGCTCACCAGGTCCCGCAGCGACTCGCTCCACTCCGCGGTGCGCAGCGTGTGGTCGTAGACGTCCTGGTAGTACGGGGTCAGCCCACGGTCCATGACGTCCTCCCCCCTGCGCAGCAGACTGCCCACGACCTCGCGCGTCGGCACCGCCAGCCGCCGGAAGCGCACCAGCTTCTTGTGCATGTCGAAGGTCCGGCGCTGGATGTGCTGCATGTCCCGGGAGCTGTTCTGGAAGAGGTCGTCCTCCAGCTCCTCGACCCGGTCGTCCACCACCTGGAGGATCTCGAAGTAGCCGTCCACGATGTAGTCGAGCAGGGCGTGCAGCAGATACGGCGCCCCGAACTTGGCCATGTCGGCGTTGGCGTCCCAGCGCCTGATCACCTCGTCGATGTCGAACTCGGGGCTCTCCCTCACGGTGACCAGGGCGTTCCTGGTCATGAAGATCGAGATCTCGATGAAGCCGAGCCCCTTCTCCGCGAGCTTCGTCGCGTAGACGGTGATGAACAGGTGACTGTCGTAGGTGTCGAGTTTGGGGCGCTGCTGGCTGTGGATCGCGTCCTCGACGGCCAGGGGGTGGAGACCCAGCTCCTCGCTGATCTTCGCCAGGTCCGCCTGGGTGGGCGAGCAGAGGTCGAACCAGACGACGGCCGATGTGTCCCCCACGTGCTCGGAGACGTCGTCGATGGGAAACCCCTCGGCTTCCAGAACCCCGTTGCGGTACAGGCGGGTACGGTCCATGGGCGCCCACCCTAGACCCGCGCCGGCAGACCTGGAATCCCCGTCAGATCCACATCTTCAGACCTCATGCCTCGGCCCCGGGGGACCGGACGCCCGGTGCCGGAGAGCCGCGCCCGCCTCCCGGCGGCCGGTCCGCCACATTCCCCGGCGGCCACGGGGATTCGCATGAATAATCCCGCCCGCCCGGGGCAGCAGTGCCTACCACAACAGCCGAAGCCTGAGGTGAGGTCACATGATAGTGCTGGGACTTCTCTTGATCGTACTCGCGGGTGCGACCGTGATCGCGGTCTCCTGGGACGAGACCGCAGCATCGACCACCACCGCGACGTTCACCATGTTCGACCGCGTGATCCAGCTCACCCAGCTGGAGCTCTTCTTCGCGGGTGTGGCCACCGGAGCGGTTCTCCTGCTCGGCCTGGGAATCATGTTCGCCGGAATGCGGCGCTCGTCCGCGCACCGGCGCAGGCTCCGTACCTCGCGCGCGGAGGCTCGTGACCGGGTCATCCGCCTGGAGGAGGAGAAGCGGGAACTGGAGCGCAAGCTCGAAGCGACCCCCGCCACTCCCACGGCTTCCACGGCTTCCGCGGCTCTCGTGGTCGACCGTGACCGTGACGGCGTCGACGACCGCGCCGAGGACACCGCGCCCCACCCCCGGGTCGAGGTGCCCCGCCAGCCCTCCACCGACCAGCTCGTGGCCGGTCGCCACGGGCGCTCGGACCACCACTAGTCACGTCTCCCCTCAGCCGGGGCTGCCCGCGGGCCGCCCCGGCTGAGACGTAACCGGGCCGCCATCGTTCGCCATGGCCGTGTTCGGAGGAGCCTGAGGGGATCTCCGGCGGCGGTGCAGCAGCGTCATGAGCCCGCCGGCCACGAGTCCCCAGAAGGCGGCGCCGACCCCCAGGAGCGTCAGCCCCGAGGCGGTGACCACGAAGGTGACGACGGCGGCCTCCCTGCCCTCGGGGTCGGCGACCGCGGAGGCGACGGCCGAGGCGAACGCGCCGAGCAGGGCGAGACCGGCGACCGCCTCGATGAGCGACGACGGGGAGAGCAGGACGAGCGCCGTGGCCAGACCCGAGCCGATGCCGAGAACGATCATCGAGGCGCCCGCGCTGACCGAGGCGATCCACCGGCGGGCCGGGTCGGGGTCGGCGTCGGGCCCGGCGGCCAGGGCGGCGCTGATCGCCGCCAGGTTCACCGCGTGGCCGCCCAGCGGAGCGCCCAGCGTGCTCGCCAGACCGGTGGAGACGAGGATCCCCCGCAGCGGGGGACGGTAGCCGTACCCGGCGAGGACCGCCATGCCCGGCACGTTCTGCGAGGCCATGGTGACCAGGAAGAGCGGGAGCGCGACGCTGACCAGTGCCTGGGCGCTCCAGGACGGGACGGTCACCTCCACCACCGGCCGCACGTCCACCGCTCCCAGCCCCGGCCCGGTCAGGGCGATCGCCGCGACGGCGACGAGGAGGGCCACCGGGGTCGCCCACCCTCGGGCGAACCTGCTCAGCAGCGCCCAGGCGAGAACGGCGGGGCCGGCCATCAGCGGTACCTCGGCGAGCGCCCTGACCGGCGCGACGCACAGGTCGAGCAGGACCCCGGCGAGCATGGCACCGGCGATCGGGGTGGGGATGGACGCGATCCAGCGGCCCAGGACGGGGAAGAGCCCGACCGCGGTGAGGAGAAGCCCCGAGACCGCGAACGCGCCGACCGCGACGGGAAAACCACCCTCCACGGCTCCGGTCGAGACCAGTAGCGCCGCTCCCGGCGTAGACCAGGCGATGGTGATCGGGAGCCGCTGCCGCACTCCCAGCCAGATGGCCACCACGCCGTTGGCCACGCAGAGCGCGAGCAGCCCTGACGCCGCCTGTCGCTGGTCCGCGCCCACGGCCCTGAGCCCGGCCAGGACCACGGCGAAGGAGCTGGCGAAGCCGACCACCGCGGTCACCACTCCGGCCAGCACGGGTTGAAGCAGGCGTGTCATCTGTCGGTCCTCACACGAGGGGGTGCCTATCGTTCCGTAAACGGAACGGGTTCGGTGCTGCACGATAGCCCCATGGACTCCGAAGCACAACGCCCCGCTGTGGACGGCGACATGGCCGACATCGGGCGGCGGATCCGCCGGCTGCGTGAAGAGCGCGGCATCTCCCTGTCCGCCCTCGCCCGCGGCGCCGGCGTCGGCAAGGCCACGCTCTCCGGCCTGGAGAACGGCACCCGCAACCCCACGCTGGAAACCCTCTGGGCGATCACCGCCGAGCTCGGCGTCCCCCTGGCCATGGCCTTCGGCACCCCGCCGTCGGAGGACTCGGGCCCCACGGTCCCCGTCATGCATGGCACCGCCACGGAGGGGACGCTGCTCCAGGTCTTCGAGGACGAGGCAGTCACGTACGAGCTCTACCGGCTGGTGATCCGCGCGGGGGCGCCACAGATCTCGCCCGCCCACCACAGGGGCGTCACCGAGTACCTGACCGTCTTCGCCGGCACGCTCAGCGCGGGACCGGCCGGTGCCCCCCTGCGGGCCGGTCCCGGCGAGCACATCTCCTGGCGGTCGGACGTTCCGCACACCTACGCCGCTCTCGGCGACCAGGACGTCCACGCCAGTCTGCTCATCCGCTACCCGCGCCGCTGATCCCGGCGGCCCGCGCGGCCTCCGCCGGCGCTCGGTGACCCACTCGAATTCGTAAAATTTCCAAAAACTAATATTTGCCGTATGACACCACGGTCCACAGCGATTCTCATCTGGGCCACGGGTGTACTGGCCTACGTCATAGCCGTATTCCACCGGCAGTCACTGGGCGTGGCGGGCATCGAGGCGGCGGCGAGGCTCGACGTCGGCGCGGCGGGGCTCTCGGTCCTGGCCATGTGCCAGCTCCTGGTCTACGCGGGCATGCAGGTGCCCGTCGGGATGCTGGTCGACCGGCTCGGTTCCAAGCGCATGCTGGTCCTGGGGGCCATGGTGATGGCCTGCGGCGAACTCGTCTTCGCCCTGGCCGAAGGCCTGCTGCCGGGGGTCGCCGGGCGGACGTTGATCGGGTGCGGGGACGCGATGACGTTCATCAGCGTGATCAGGCTGGTCGGCCTCTCCTTCCCGGCCCGTCGCAACCCGCTGATGGTCCAGCTCACCGGCCTGATCGGCCAGCTCGGCGCGATCGCCTCCGCGGTGCCCCTCATCCACTCCCTGCACACCTACGGCTGGACGCCGACCTTCGTGGGCGCCGCCCTTCTGGGCGTGGTCTCCGCGTTCCTGCTGGTCATGGTGGTGCGCGACGCCCGCCCCGAGCGTACGGGGGAGTCGCCGAGCCTGAAGGCCGCCTGGGCCGAGCCCGGCACCCGGCTGGGCATGTGGACCCACGCGGCCACCCAGTGCTCGGCCGCGGCCTTCCTGGTGCTGTGGGGATATCCCTTCCTGGTCCAGGGCCAGGGGCTGTCCCCCTCGACGGCGGGTGTGCTGCTGTCCACACTGACCCTGTGCGGCATGGTGTGCGGGCCGCTGCTCGGCTACCTCGCCGGGCGGTTCCCTTTTCACCGCTCCCGGATGGTGCTCGTCGTGATCGGCACCACCGCCGGGGCGTGGACCGCCGTACTGCTCTGGCCGGGGCGGGCACCGCTCTGGCTGCTGGTGACGCTCGTGGTGGTGCTGGCGGCCAACGGCCCCGGGTCGTTGATCGGCTTCGACTACGCCAGGACCTTCAACCCGGCCACCCGGATCGGCGTGGCCACCGGCATCGTGAACGGCGGCGGCTTCGTCGCGTCCGTGTCGGTGATCGTGCTGATCGGCGTCACCCTCGACCTGGTGGGCGGGAGCGGCCCGGAGGCCTTCCGATGGGCGTTCGCCACGCAGTACCCGATCTGGGCCCTGGGTGTCGTCCAGGTCATCCGCTACCGGGGCAAGGCGCGCCGCCTGCTCTCCGCCGCCCAGGCGAGCACGTAGGGCCGGCTGTCTCCCGTCAGACGATCCGGGTGAAGGGCTCGGCGAAGTGGGCGGTGCCGATCGTTCCCCGCTCCGCCCTGACCCGGTCGAGCAGCTCCACCCGCGTGGCCGCGGCCAGCTCGGGATCGTCGTCGTAGAGGTAGGTCACCCGCGGGTTCTCCAGTTGCACCGGATGCAGCACCACGTCGCCGGTCAGCAGCAGATCGCCGACCTGGACGATCTGATGGCCGGGGGTGTGCCCCGGCGCGAGCAGCACCCGGATGCCCGGCAGCACCTCCGCACCGCCGTCCACGACCTGCACCCGCTCGCCCAGCGGCCGGACGACGTGGTCCAGGACCGTCTCGGCCGCCGCGTCGATCTCCGCGCGCTGCAGGACGTACCGGGCGTTGGGGAAGGCCGGCGCCCCCGCGACCACCGCCCCGCTCGCGTGGTCGCTGTGCAGGTGCGTGATGACCACGGCCGCCACCTCCTCGGGGGCCGTCCCCACCCGGGCCAGCTCCGTGCCCAGCGCGCCGGGCACCGGCGCCCAGCTCGACGCGGGCGAGTCGCCGGGGCCGATGCCCGTGTCGACGAGCACCGTACGGCCCGCCGCGTCGCGCAGCAGGTAGCAGTGGAAGTGCAGGATCCACTCGTCCGGCTCGCCGTGGCAGCCACCGGGGAACATCTCCCGCATCGGGCGCCGGATCGAGTCGCCCATCGGCCCCACCGCGTCACACAGCGGGAACACCTCGACCCCGGCGACCGTTATCGGCTGGTGAAGCATTCGCTCTCCTGTTCGATCAAGTGGTTCCCGCCCTCGCCATGGGGAGACACTGCTCGCATCGTAGGGACATTTCATGACAATTCAGCTGCGGCGGAACGCGAGATGATGGAGCGATGCTGGACGATGTCGTCGAACACCTCGCCTGCCCGGTCTGCAGAGGTGCTCTGACCCTTCACGACCGGGTCCTCGGATGCGCCCTGGGGCACGGCTTCGACGTGGCCAGGCAGGGATACGTCAGCCTGCTGACCGGGTCGCGGGTGCCCGGGACGGCCGACAGCGCGGCCATGGTGGCGGCCAGGGACACCTTCCTCGGCGCCGGGCACTACGCCCCCCTTGCCGAAGCGATCGCCGGCGCCTGCCCTACCGGCGCGAAGGCGGTGGCGGACGCCGGGGCCGGGACGGGCCACTACCTGGCGCGGGTGCTCGACGAGCTGCCGGGGGCCGTCGGAGTGGCACTGGACGTCTCCAAGCACGCGATCAGGCGGGCCGCGCGGGCGCACCCCCGGCTGGGGGCGGTGGTGGCCGACGTCTGGAGACCACTGCCGCTGAGAGATGGCACGATAGATGTGCTTCTGAATGTGTTTGCCCCAAGAAACGGGGCAGAGTTTGCCCGAGTGCTCAGGGGTGACGGTGAGCTTGTCGTGGTCACACCCACCTCGCGGCACCTCGTACCACTGGTGGAGCGGCTGGGACTTCTGTCGGTGGACGAGTCGAAGGAGCGACGGATGGCGGAGAGCCTGAGCGAACACTTCGTCGAGACCGACCGGAGCATCCATGAGTTCGAGATGACCCTGGGACACGACGCGGTCGGGGCGGTCGTGGGAATGGGGCCCAGCGCCTGGCACATGGACGCGGAAGTTATGCGGAGAAAAGTCCAAGGGCTTCGTGAAACGAGCCTCGTGGAGGCTTCTTTCCGTATGTCTATCTTTAAGCGCCGCCCCTGAGCAAGCCGTGTGCTTGACAGCCACCTTCGGGACGCCTGTTACTGATGTGACATTTAGTCCGAAATTCCCGGACATTACTCAAGCAATTACCCGTTGAAGACGACATACTGGACCGCAATCCGGCGAGCCCGCGACTGAACGCGCGAAGCTGACGCCTTGACGGAGGGAAGCGCCCTATGAAGGCGGAGGAACGCTGGCAGGCCAGGTTCCGCGCGCCGCGCGCGACGCTGCCTGTGTGGGCGGTCCAGGCTCCCAGCCGGTCCGTCTACCGCAGTAACGCCTCAGGGGCATGGGAGGTCTACACCTGGGACCGCGCGGGCGGCTCGACCCGCCAGGTGACCTCACGTCCCAAGGGCACCTCACACGGCGCGCTCGACCCCACCGGGCAGTGGATCTGGTGGTTCGACGACACCGACGGCGACGAGTGGGGCCGGTGGATGCGCCAGCCCTTCTACGGCGGCCCCGACGAGCCGATCGACCTCGACCCCGGTTTCCCCTGCGGCCTCGGGCTCTCGGCGACCGGTGAGGCGGTCATCGGCATGGCCAGGCCCGGCCGCGGCTTCACCGTCCACCTCGTCAGGCCGGGTGAGCCCGCTCGGACGATCTACGAGCACGCCGAGGCCGCCGCCGTCGCCGCCGTCTCCCTGGACGGCTCGCTGATCGCGATCAGCCACAGCGAGCACGGCGACGCCCGGCACCCCGCGCTGCGCGTGCTCCGGCGCCACGGTCAGGTCGTCGGCGACCTGTACGACGGTCCCGGCAAGACGGTCTCCGGCCTGCGCTTCGCGCCGCTGTCCGGAGATCGCAGGCTGCTCACCCTGCACGAGCGCAGGGGCCGCCGCGAACCCCTCGTCTGGGATCCCGAGACCGGCGACCAGCGGGAGATCTGGCTGCGCGACCCGGGGGAGATCACCGCCGACTGGTACGGCGACGGCCGTTCGCTGCTCGTCGTGCGAGGTCACCGCGGCCGCACCCACCTGAGCCGCTACGACCTTCCCGGCGGCGGCTTCTTCCCGATCGAGACCCAGCACGGCGTGATCGACGCCGCCGCGCCCCGCCCCGACGGCTCCGTCGAGTACGCCTGGTCCAGCGGAGCGCACCCGCCGCTGATCCGGTCGACCAACGGCCACATGGTGATGAGCCACGGCGGCCCCACCTCACCACCGTCGGTCCCGGTCGAGGACGTGGACGTGGAGGGGCCCGGCGGCCGGATCCACGCCCTGGTCTCGCGCCCCGAGCGTGGCTCCGGCCCCTTCCCCACCGTCTTCCTGCTGCACGGCGGCCCCACCTCGCAGGACGACGACTCCTTCGTGCCGCAGGTGGCCGCCTGGGTGGACCTGGGCTTCGCGGTCGTAAGGGTCAACTACCGGGGCTCCACCGGGTACGGCTCGAACTGGCGGAACGCCCTCAGCGGCGACGTCGGGCACATCGAGCTGGCCGACGTGACCGCCGTCAGGGACGCCCTGGTCGACCGCGGCGTCTGCGACCCCGACCGGCTGGTGCTGTCCGGCGCCTCCTGGGGTGGCTACCTCACGCTGCTCGGTCTGGGCACCCAACCCAAGATGTGGGCGGCGGGCATCGCCACGGTGCCGATCGCCGACCACGCGGCCGCCTACGCGGAGGAGGCGGAGGCGCTGCGCTCCTACCACCGCGCGCTGCTCGGCGGCTCACCGGAGGAACAGCCCGAGCGGTACGCGGGCAGCTCTCCGATCACCTACGTCGACCAGGTCGAGGCACCGCTGCTGATCCTCGCCGGAGAGAACGATCCGCGCTGCCCGATCGGGCAGATCGAGGCGTACGTGGCCAGGCTCGCCGGGCGCGGCCACGAGCACGAGGTCTACCGCTACGACGCGGGCCACGGCTCACTGGTCGTCTCCGAGCGCATCGCGCAGATGTCGGCGCAGCTGGACTTCGCCCGCAGACACGTGAAGACCGACATCTAGCCCCTGCCCGGCGCGAGGCGCAGGAGGGAGCCACGGTGGGCAGAGGATCTGCCCGTGGAACGCGGCCGGCCCCGTCAGCGTGCTCGCAGGACCACGATCGCCATGTCGTCGGCGCTCGGCTCGGGGGCGAAGTCCTGGACGGCGCGGCGGATCCGCTCGGCGACCGCCCGCGCCGACAGGCCCACGCACTCGGCGAGCAGCTTGGCCAGACCCGCGTCGTCATCGAGCAGCCGCCCGTCCCTGCGGCGCTCGGTGACCCCGTCGGTCACCGCGAGGAGCACGTCACCGGGGTCGAGGTGGACGACCTCCGCCTTGAAGGTCGCCTCGGGGAAGACCCCGAGCAGCGACTGGGAGGTCACCACCGTCTCCACGACGCCGCTGGGTCGCAACCGCAGCGCCTCCGGGTGGCCGGCGGAGACCATCGACACGTTCAGACCGCTCGGCCCGGGCGTGATCTCCCCGTGCAGCAGCGTCAGGAACCGGGCGCGGTCGCCCTCCTCGAGGATGGCCTGGTTGAGGCGGTCGAGGACGGCGGCCACACCGTACCCCTCCCGGGCGAGCAGGCGCAGGGTGTGGCGGGCCAGGCCGGTGACCGCGGCGGCCTCGGGGCCGGTCCCGCAGACGTCGCCCACCGCGAACCGCCAGGATTTGTCGCCGACCGCGAACAGGTCGTAGAAGTCGCCGCCGACCTCGTTGGTCTCCCCCGCCGGCTCGTAGACCACCGCGGGGTCGAGGCCGGGGATCTCGCCGGGCTCGTCAGGAGGGAGCAGGCTGCGCTGGAGCGCCCGGTTGGCCGCCGCCTGAGTCGCGTACAGCAGGGCGTTGTCCAGGGCGAGGGCGGCGCGGCGGCCGATGTCCTCGGCGTACTGGAGCACGTCCTCGGTGAACCGGTCGGGACGTCCAAGGCACATCGCGCCCAGCGTGCGCCCGCGCGCGAGAAGCGGGATGACCAGCACCTGCGAGTCGGCGAGCTGCATGGAACCACCGGTCTGCGGGATCTGGGTGGTGGCGAGTTCCTCCCGGAGCTCGTCGATGCGCCGCTCATCGGTGTGCCAGAGGTAGGCTGGGCGCTGCGGGCCACCGCCGTTGCTCCACGTGTAGACGGCACACCAGGTGGCCAGCCTCGGCACCACGATCTGCGAGATGATCGCGGGCACCATGTCAGGATCGAGGGTGCCCGCCAGCAGATCGCTGGCGTCGGCGAGAAAACCCATCCAGATCGGCCCGCGGCTGGGCTCCTCTGCGGTCCACTCCGAGGACGGCCGCCCGGAGGAACCGGGCAGCCGGAGCCTGGCCCAGTGCGTGCGCTGCTGACCGGCGAAGGTGACACCCCACTCCTCCACCGGTACGGACGGGGCGCAGGGGCTCGGCTCGGGGGCCCATTGCTGGCGCACCTCGATCTGCAGCCCGTCGCCCAGGTGGTTCCAGACGACCTCGAAGGGGGCGTCTCCCACCTGCGAGGAAAGCTCGGCCGCCAGCCGCTCGGCGGCCGCCAGCACGGACACGGCGGCCCAGGCGGTCATCACCTCCACGGTGAACCGCCTGACGGCGGGGACAGCTGTGTGTCCCGGGGTGAAGGTCGCTGCCAAGACGGCGCGAGGAGCACTAGTCACTATTCCGTGACTACCACACTTCCCGTTGACATGGGGTCAATCGAAGGTGGGACTACACATTGCGCACCGTGACAGACTGGGGTGACTCACGGCTGCGCCCCCGGGAGTCAAGGAGGTCATATGACCACGGTCAACACCGTGCCCGACGTCGAGGAGCGACGTTACAGCGAATCGGATCTACGACCGATCCTGCAGACACTCATCACCTGGCGCGACGGCGATTTCCGCCGCCGGGTGCCACATGCCCCGCCGGGAATCCTCAGCGAGATCCGGCTGCTGCTCAACGAGGTGGCCGACCGCCGCGAGCATCTGGCCAACGAGCTGCACAGGGTCCGCCGTGAGGTGGTGAAGGAAGGCCGCTTCGCCGAGCGTCTCACCCCCGGTCCCGGAGTGGGCTCGTGGGCCGAGAGCGTCGATTCGGTCAACTCGCTGATCGACGCGCTCGTCGGCCCGGTCAGCGGAGCGGCGGACGTGATCGACGCGGTGGCCAAGGGCGATCTGTCCCGCCGGATCGACCTTGACCGCGCTGCCAGAGGTGAGGTGCGCCGCCTCGGCAAGGCGATCAACGGCATGGTCGACCAGCTGTCGCTGTTCACCTCCGAGGTGACGCGGGTCGCCCGCGAGGTCGGCACCGAGGGCCAGCTCGGCGGCCAGGCGCAGGTGCGCGGTATGGCGGGAAGCTGGCGCGACCTCACTGAGGCCGTCAACACCATGTCCAGCCGCGTCTCGGCGCAGGTCCGCGACATCGCGGCGGTGACCACCGGAGTCGCCCGGGGCGACCTGAGCCGCAAGGTCACCGTCGACGCGGTCGGCGAGATGTTCGAGCTGAAGAACACGGTCAACACCATGGTCGACCAGCTGCTGGCATTCGCCGAGGAGGTCACCCGCGTCGCCCGCGAGGTCGGCACCGAGGGCCAGCTCGGCGGCCAGGCGCAGGTGCGCGGCGTCTCCGGCGTCTGGAAGGACCTCACCGACAACGTCAACGTGATGGCGGGCAACCTGACCACCCAGGTCCGCGCGATCGCCGCGGTGTCCACGGCGGTGGCCCAGGGCGACCTGTCCAAGAAGATCACCGCCGACGCCCAGGGTGAGATCCTCCAGCTCAAGGACACCCTCAACACCATGGTCGACCAGTTGTCGATGTTCGCCGACGAGGTCACCCGCGTCGCCCGCGAGGTCGGCACCGAGGGCCAGCTCGGCGGCCAGGCCCGGGTCCGCGGCGTCTCCGGCGT
>NZ_JBEOZN010000117.1:23008-31315 GCF_040298085.1 Streptosporangium sp. NPDC001681
CCGGCGTCTGGAAGGACCTCACCGACAACGTCAACTCCATGGCCAACAACCTGACCTACCAGGTCCGCAACATCGCCGAGGTCACCACCGCCGTCGCGTCCGGCAACCTGACCCGCAAGATCGACGTGAACGCCCAGGGCGAGATCCTCGCCCTGAAGACCACCATCAACACCATGGTCGACCAGCTCTCCTCCTTCGCCTCCGAGGTCACCCGGGTCGCCCGCGAGGTCGGCTCCGAGGGCCAGCTCGGCGGCCAGGCCCGGGTCGAGGGCGCCGAGGGCATCTGGAAGCGCCTCACCGAGAACGTCAACGAGCTCGCCGCGCGCCTCACCACCCAGGTGCGTGCCATCGCCGAGGTCACCACCGCCGTCGCCACCGGTGACCTGACCCGCTCCATCACCGTCGACGCCGAGGGCGAGATCGGCGAGCTGAAGGACAACATCAACATGATGGTGGCGGTGCTGCGCGACACCACCACCGCCAACCAGGAACAGGACTGGCTGAAGTCCAACCTGGCGAGGATCTCCCGCCTCATGCAGGGCCATCGCGACCTGATGGAGGTCGCCAAGCTCATCATGAGCGAGCTGACCCCGCTGGTGTCGGCCCACTACGGCGCCTTCTACCTCGCCGACCCCACCGGCGACCACGACCTGCACCTCATCGCCGGATACGGCGTACGCTCCGGCAACGGCCCCCGGCAGCGGTTCGCCACCGGCGAGGGCATCGTGGGCCAGGCCGCACTGGAGGGCAGGGGGATCATCCTCGGCAACGTGCCCGCCCGCTACCTGACCGTCGACAGCGGTCTCAGCACCTCCACACCCGCGCAGATCGTCGTGCTGCCGGTCCTGTTCGAGACCCAGGTACTCGGTGTGCTGGAGCTGGCCTCGTTCAGCGAGTTCAGCGAGATCCACCACGACTTCCTGAACCAGCTCGTCGAGACCATCGGTGTCACGATGAACACGATCATCGCCAACTCCCGTACCGAGGACCTGCTGACCGAGTCGCAGCGTCTCACCACCGAGCTGCGAGAGCGTTCCGACGAGCTCCAGCGCCAGCAGGAGGAACTGCGCCGCTCCAACGCCGAGCTGGAGGACAAGGCGGCGCTGCTGGCCAAGCAGAACCGGGCCATCGAGATCCAGAACTTCCAGATCGAGCAGGCCCGGCGCACGCTGGAGGAGCGCGCCGAGCAGCTCGCGGTCTCCTCGCGCTACAAGTCCGAGTTCCTCGCCAACATGTCCCACGAGCTGCGCACCCCGCTGAACAGCCTCCTCGTGCTGGCCAAGCTGCTCACCGAGAACGCCGACGGCAACCTCACCGCCCAGCAGGTGGAGTTCGCCAGGACGATCCACGGCGCCGGGTCGGCCCTGCTCCAACTGATCAACGACATCCTCGACCTGTCGAAGGTCGAGGCGGGGCGGATGGACATCCATCCCCAGCAGATCTCCCTGCCCAAGCTCGTCGACTACTTCGAGGCCACCTTCGCCCCGCTGGCCCAGGACAAGGGCCTGTCGTTCACCGTCGAGGTCGACCCGTCGATACCGCAGGAACTCCGCACCGACGAGCAGCGCCTCCAGCAGGTGCTGCGCAACCTGCTCTCCAACGCGATCAAGTTCACCCCCAAGGGTGAGGTACGGCTGCGCGTGATCCACGCCGGTCGCTCCATCGCCTTCGTGGACGACACCCTGCGCGGCGCCGACGGCATCCTGGCCTTCGAGGTGGTCGACACCGGCATCGGGATCGCCTCGGACAAGCTGGAGGTCATCTTCGAGGCGTTCCGCCAGGCCGACGGCACCACCAGCCGGAAGTACGGCGGGACGGGCCTGGGCCTGTCCATCTGCCGCGAGATCGCCCGCCTGCTCGGCGGCGAGATCCACGTGATCAGCAAGGTCGGCGAGGGCAGCACCTTCACCCTCTACCTGCCACCGTCCTACGGCGGTCCGTTGGCCTCACGGGACGGCGGGGCGAGCGCCCCCACCTCCTCCCCCCGCAACCCGGCGCTCATCGGCGTGCTCGAAGGCTCCGACGACCTGCCGGAGCTGGTGCGAGGTGACGACATGCCCCTGCCGCACTTCCCCCCGCAGGGCGAGGGCAAGCCGTGGAAGGGCGACGACCCGCTGACCGGGGCGAAGATCCTGATCGTGGACGACGACATCCGCAACGTGTTCGCACTGACCAGCGTGCTCGAACGCTACGGTTCCACGGTGATCTACGCGGAGAACGGCCGCGAGGGCATCGAGCAGTTGGAACGTAACGAGGACGTCGCCCTCGTTCTGATGGACATCATGATGCCGGAGATGGACGGCTGGGCCACCACCTCCGCGATCCGCCGGATGCCCCAGTTCGCGGACCTGCCGATCATCGCGCTGACCGCTAAGGTCATGCGAGGCGACCGGGAGAAGAGCATCGCATCCGGCGCCTCCGACTACGTGCCCAAGCCCGTAGACGTCGACCGCCTGCTGGAACGGCTACGCGGCTGGCTGACCAGGGGCAAGCCGGCCGGTGACTCCGACGAAGGCGTGTGATCGATGCCGGATAGAGCCAAGATCCTCCTGGTGGACGACCGGGAGGAGAATCTGATCGCGCTGGAGGCCATTCTCAGCTCGCTCGATCTGATACCGGTCCGGGCGAAGTCCGGGGAGGAGGCGCTGAAGGCCCTGCTCGGCACGGAGTTCGCGCTGATCCTGCTCGATGTCCGCATGCCGGGCATGGACGGGTTCGAGACGGCGGCCCACATCAAGCGCCGCGAGCGCACCCGCAACATCCCGATCATCTTCCTCACCGTGGTCGACAGCGCGCCCGACTACGCCTTCCGCAGCTACGCGGCGGGCGCCGTCGACTACCTCACCAAGCCTTTCGATCCGTGGGTGCTCCGGGCCAAGGTCGCGGTGTTCGTGGAGCTCTACAACATGAACCGCAGGCTGGCCGAGCAGGCCGCCATGCTCCGCGAACGCCTCTCCGCCGAGCTGCCGCCCGGCGAGGCGGACGAGCAGGCGACCGTGCTGCCCGAGCTGTCCAAGCGCCTGGCCGCGGTCGAGAACGAGCTCGCCCGGGTCACCGAGCTGGCGCGCAAGAACGGCGCCCCCAGCCTCGTCGGCCCGATATCCGACCTGACCAACCGCCTCAACCACCTGCGCGCCGGCTTCGACGCCCTCACCTGACCGGGGTTCCCGGTCCGCCCGCGGGCGGCACCCTCACGGACGTCACCCCCGGGCACCCCCGCCCGGGGCGGCCCGCCGGCCACCGCGTCTCACCGTGTCCCCGCGGCGCGCGCCGCCCGCCGGCCGCCACGGAGGAAGAACACCATGAAGGATCCGGCCAGGCATCCGGCGGCACCGGCGGCGAAGAGCCACGCGCCCGAATACTGGGAGTCGTACTCATCCAGGCCGCCTTCGACGAACCCCGTGTACTGGTCAGCTTCCCGGGTCAGTTCGTCGTACCGCCCGGGGTCGGTTTCCTTGACGGCCCCCGCCTCGCTGAGCAGCCCGGCCGCCTTCTGAAGGTGCCCGTCGATCCGTTCCTGCGTGGCGCTCGCCCGCAGGAACACGAACCCGCTCAACCCCGCCAGGAGCAGGGCCACGACCAGCAAACCCGCCCCGAACCATGACTTCCACTCCATCGTTTTCACGAGAGGGGACGGTAGTCCGGGGTCCAGGCCGATCGCACCCGCCGTCAGGGGGACCTGGTGTCCCCCTCCCGGTTGACCCGCGACCAGTGGCGTTCAGCGGCGGGCGCGCTCCAGGGCGTCCCAGAAGCCGCGGCGCAGGGCGTGGCGGACCTCGTCGTGCAGAAGGAAGTCGATCGGCAGCGAGGAGCCCTGGAGCAGCCGTGCCTCCAGATCCGAGGGCATCCGGGGCTTACGGGCGAGAACCGCCTCCAGCCACAGGGCCGGGGCGTCCTTGGCGACGGACTCGCCGAAGTCGTGGCCTTCCTTGTGCGCGGCCTTCACCGCGTCGGAGAGGGTCGTCGCGGCACCGTTCCCGGTGCTCTGCACCGGCACGGGGGCCGACTGAGGACCGGTGTAGGCGCCCATCTGCGACGCCTGGTAGCTCGGCATGCCGCCGGTGTTGCCCAGCGAGTACTGCGGGGCGGGCTGCGGCGGGCCGGTCGAACCGTTGACGGCCGCGTGCGACGGCGTGGGGGCGGGCGAAAGCGGCGGCGTCTGGGGTGGCGGGGCGGCCGGAGCGGCCGGTGTGACCGGGGTCGCCGGCGACTCCTGGGTGTAGCTCGGATAGGCGGAGGGCAGCGCGTGCTGGGCATGGGCCGCACGGGGTGTCTGGACCGCGGGGACCGGGCTGGTGACGGGGCTGTTGACCGGGCCGGCCACCGGGGAGCCGTTGCTGCCGCGAGTCGCGACGGAGTGGCCGTTGGTACCGTGCTGGTGGCCGTTGACCGCCAGGGGAGGCGCCTCGTCGCCGATCAGGCTGACGTGCGGCCGCAACTGGCCGGCGCCTATCTCGATCAGGTCGTCGCACTCCTGGCGGAGCGTGCGGGAGACGGCCCAGCTGCCGTCGGCGCTGATGTGCACCACGGTGACCCGGATACCGAGATCCTGGGCGTCGCAGACGACCTGCGCCAGGTCCTCGTCACCGCTGACCACGACCGCGTCACAGACCGCGCCGTTGCGGGCCAGCGTCATCAGGTCACGGTGAACCTGGGCGTCGACGCCCTCGCGGCGGCCGGGGCGGATGCGCGACAGGCGGAGCTTGAGGCCGGGGATGTCGGCCAGCGTGTCGTGCTCGGGAGTACGCCGGCCCTCCACCGTCGCCTCGTACCAGTAACAGCGGAGCAGCGGCAGGCCGGTGCGCTCTCTCGACAGCTTGTTGAGCAGTTGGAGCAGCCCCGGGTAATCCCAGGAGACCGCCTCGCGGTGGCGGGTTCCGTGCACCGCCATCGCGCCGTCGGACAGCAGGTAACCGGCGTCCACGAACAGCGCGCAACGATCCACCTGACACCGCCCTTCCTACGTGGCCCGATCCTCTGGCTCAGACAAGCCCGAAAGAGCCCAGACAGACGGCCCTTCCTCAGGGTAATCAAGCGGCTGACCATCCGAGGGTGAATCCCGACGATTCCACCCGCGCTCGACCATACGCCGGACCGTTTACGCAGACCGTACCAGTTTGTCCCGTTCGTCAACCCCCTCTGCGGGGTGCTATACGCCATCCGTCTTCGAGGTCCCGCACCGCGCCCGTCGTACCGGAGGCCCGGCCTTCTCGAACGCGCCTCACGGAGCGGTCCGCACGCTCACCGCCGCCACGCCGAAAAGCAGGACGTCCTGGTGCGTGCTGAGCTCCAGCACCGGGGCGCGGCCGAGGCGTGCCCGGAAGCGGTCCACGTCCGTGCCGAAGGTCACGCGGGCGCCCCTCGCCCCGGTGGCGGATCCGTCGAAGGGATTGCGCGGGTCCCGCTCCCCTCCGGCGGGCCGGAGGGTCCGGCCACCGAGCCTCACCCGATCACCCGCGACGCCCGCGTCACCCTCCCAGGTCACCAGGGCCACCTTCGCGGGCGCGTCGGCGGGCGTCAGACCTCCGAGCGGTATCCGCATCGAGCGATGCCCCCGCTCCAGCACCGTCGCGGTGTCGAGCACGACGGTCTGGCTGTACGGCCTGCGCGGATCGGCCACGATGATCACCAGGCTCCACCCGGCATGGCGCGAGACGCCCGGCCTTATCGAGGCGTCGGCCACCCAGTACGTCCCGCGTGCCCTGCCCAGCAGCCGCGTCACATCGGCGAACGCCTGGTAGCCCCGCCCCACGGGCAGCTCTCGCTCCACCACCCGCGCGGCCCTGACCTGCCGGTACTCCGTCTCCCCCGGCACCTTGAGCTTGATCCGCCCGCTGGGGGGCGCGCTCGCCGACCAGTAGAGTCCCGCCCAGACCACCTTGCCGGCCGCCGGCAGCACGAGCCGGGCGGCGCTCGACGAGCTCGTCGACGGATCCCCGTCACGATCGAGAGGACGCATCTCCCAGCTGTTGTTGTCGCGCCGGTTGCCCTGCCCCGCGCGGGCCGCCTCGCACCCGGGCTCCGAGGGCGCGCAGCTCAGCAGGGTGTTGCCGATCGCGGAGACGGCCACCCGGCCGTCGGTGGCGAACCGTGCCGGAGCGCCCTCCGCCCGTACGCCGCTGCGCGACCTGGCGGCCACCCGCGTCCCCGCCGTGGAGACCGTGACCGAGGGCGCCGCCCCGTAGGGCGCGTCGTCCGACACCAGGACTCTCAGGAAGACCGCCGTGGCCCGGCCCGCCGGCAGCGGACCGCGGACGCACCGGGCACCTCGCCGCCACGCCCGGCAGGACCAGCCGTCGACCGTGCCGACCGGCGCGACGGCACCGACGGAGTGTCCCCCGCGCGATCCGGACGGCAGCGTCACGCCTCGCGGCAGCCCGACGTAGGCGACGACCTCCTCACTCTGCCCACGCCCCGCGTTGCGCAGCCGCACCGCCACGATGCCGGCCTCGGACCTGATCAGGGCACCGAGCGCGTCGATCCTGGCCACCAGGCGGGGCGCGAGCCAGGAACCCGTCCGGCCGTCCTGCCCCGTTCCCGTCGGCCCCGGCCCGGTCTCGGCCGGCTCGCCGGCGCCGGCCCCGCCGCTCTCACCTCCGGACGCCTTCGGCTGCCCGGAGAGTGTCGGTACGACGCCGGGGAGCGCCGGGGCCATGACGATCGGCTCGGAGGCCGCGTTCGGCGGGGGCGCGGGCTCCGAGCCCGACACCAGCACGAGTGCGGCCACCATCGCGACCGCGGTGGTGACCGCACCGGCCGTGACGGCGCGCCGCACGGATCGGGGAGCCTGCCGCCAGCGGCCGGGCAGCCCGCCCCCCGTCGTGACGCCCATCCTGCCGAGCGCCACCAGGTAGGCGGGGAACACGGGACCTACGATGAGCGGGCCGATGACGGAGCGGATGCTCTGGCCGATGCCGGTCAGCTCCGTGAGCACCGCGCGGCAGCCCGAGCAGCCCTCCAGATGCTCGTCCACGATCCTGCTCTGTTCCCTGGTCAGGCCGCCACGGATGTGGTGGCCCAGCCTGGCCAGTGCGGGCCGGCATTCGGGCGCGGTCGTCTCGGCCAGGTGGATGCGCAGGCACGCCTGGCGCATCCCCTCCCGCGCCCGGTAGGCGAGCGCGGCCGCGCCGTTCACCGTCAGGCCGAGCAGGAGTCCGGTGTCGTCGGGCCTGGCCCTCTCGACCTCAGCGTGCCACAGGACGAGCTGCCACCTCTCCGGCATGGACGAAAAGGCCCTGGCCACCGGCGAGCCCTCCAGATCCGCCGCGTCGGAGGTGTCGCCGACGGTACGGCGGAGGGCGGTGAGCAGGTGGACGCGGAACGCCTGCTCCGGGCCGTCTCCCTGGTCGATCACCTGGTGGACCGCCGCGAACGTCTCCTCGACGACGCCCTCGACCCCGCTCTCGACGGGGAGGAGCAGGCGGGCCAGCGCGTACGCCGCGGGAGCGTGCCGCTGGTGGAGCACCCGGTAGGCGGCCACGTCGCCGTTCCTGGCGGCAGCCAGCAGTTCAGCGTCGCCTTGAGATGTTTTCACCAGAACCTCCCGGGGATGCCCCGGCCTTCAGGACTCCGTTGCTTGATTGCCGCCGGTCGACGTCTGGCGTCGTCATCCGGTGCCGGGCACGCAGATCGCGGAGATCGAGAACGAATTGGGCAACGGAGTCCTTCAGGCCGGGGAGGGGTCGGGAGCGGGAGGGCCGCCAGGGCCCGAGCGTGCCCTGACCGGTCGGTCATGTCGATCGGCTTCTTTCCGGGTCGTGTAGCCGTAGCCGTCCGCGCGTTGAAGATGACGGACATGCCGGTGGTTGATCCCGGCGACGCGGCCGTGCCGGGTGGTGATGTCAAACGAGCCACAGGAGCGGACCAGGACTCGCCCGGCGTGAACCCCGGCCTTCTTGCCAGCCGGGACGTTCGCCCGGACCAGGTCGCCGGTTTGGAAGCCGTGGTGCAGTTTGCTCCGTGGCCGGACAAGGCGGAGGAACCCGTATCGGTCGGGGATGGTGCGGGCGTAGGTGCCGCGCCCGGTCGCTGCGACTACCAGGACCACCGGCGGCCAGGCGGTCACGCTCTCCAGTTCGCCGACGTGCAACGCGTCCAACGTGTGCGACTTCGGCGCGCCGGTGCGCGAGCGGTTCCACTTCGTACGGCCGCCCGAGGCGGTGTGAACGGGCAGGCCGGTGTGCTTGCTGCCGGGGTCGATGCCTACCTGCACGCCTTCGACGGTCGAGGTCGCCGCGTCGCGGTCCTTGAGGCGGATGACGAACGGGGTGTGACGCACCACCACCGCCCGCCCGGCCGCCGGCAGGC
>NZ_JBEOZN010000118.1:0-30566 GCF_040298085.1 Streptosporangium sp. NPDC001681
TTGTCGTCGGTCACCGCAGCACGCTGCGGCTCCCTCCTCCGCCTTGCGAGACACCACCTGACCGATCCTCGCCACGGCAAGATCCACAGGACAGGGCCTAGTCGACCACCGAGTGGTAGAAAGCGATCTTGTTCCGGATCGCCACCTGCCGCTCGCGCAGGTTGTCGACCTGCTCCTGCACCCGCCGGTCGTGGGCTTCGAGCAGCGCGATCCGCTCGCGCACCGTGTGGTCGCCCGCCCTGGTCATCTCGGCGAAGCGGAGCATCTCCGCGATCGGCATCCCGGTGTCGCGCAGGCAGCGGATCATGCCGAGCCAGCCGACGTCCTTCTCGGTGAACCTGCGCTGTCCGGCCGCGTTGCGGTCGATCGACTCAAGCAGCCCGATCCGCTCGTAGTAGCGGAGCGTGTCGAGGCTGAAGCCGGTCTCCTCCACCACCTGTCCCGGTGTGTACACACTCACTCGGGCAGCATGCCACCTGGAGCCCACTCCAGGTCAACCCCAAAAATTTCTGGGTAAGTCCCCTTGACCTGGAGTCCACTCCAGCGTTCAAGGTCGTCCTCATGACGCACATCCCCCTCGCCCTGGGCACCATGTACTTCGGCACCCTCCTCGACGACAAGACCGCCTTCGCGATCCTCGACCGGTTCACCGAGGCCGGCGGCGCCCTGCTGGACACCTCGAACAACTACGCGTTCTGGAAGGAGGGTGCCACCGGCGACGAGAGCGAGCTGGCCCTCGGCCGCTGGCTGGCCGCCCGGGGCAACCGCGACCGGGTGGTGCTGAGCACCAAGTGCGGCGCCCGGCCGACCGTCCCCGGCGACCGGACCCTGGACTTCGCCGAGGGCCTGTCGGCCGCGACGATCGCCGCCGCCGCCGAGGGCAGCCTGCGGCGGCTGGGCACCGACCACGTCGACGTGTACTGGGCCCACATCGAGGACCGCTCCACACCCCTGGAGGAGACCCTGGGCGCCTTCGCCGAGCTGGTCGGCGCGGGCAAGGTCCGTGAGATCGGCGCGAGCAACGTGCGGGCCTGGAGTCTGGAGCGCGCCCGCGCCACCTCTCGGGCCACCGGCCGGCCGCTCTACACCCATGTGCAGCTCCGCCACACCTACCTGCACCCCCGGTACGGGACGCGGCTGCCCGATTCAGGTCACGTCCTGGTCGAGGACGACATGCTCGACTACCTGCGCTCGGAGCCCGGTCTGACCTTGTGGGCGTACAACACGCTCATGGCCGGCTCCTACACCCGCGCGGACCGGCCGATGCAGGACGCCTACGACCACCCGGGCACCACGCGCGGGCTCGCCGCGCTACGGGAGATCGCGGACGAGCTGGGCGCGACGGTCAACCAGGTGGTGCTGGCCTGGCTGACCGGCGGTGACGTCACGACGGTCCCGCTCGTCGGGGTGAGCTCGGTGGCCCAGCTGGAGGAGGTCCTGGGCGCCCTGGACCTCAAGCTCGACGGCGAGCACCGCGCCCGCCTGGACGCCGCCCGCTGAAGGGCCATCGGGATCCCGCCCCAGGTCACAAACGACCACGCCGTACCCTGCCGTGCAGGCCGGGTACGGCGCCTCCCCCGGCGGGAACGCCTGCCAACGCGGGCGGGCGCCCGGGGTCATTCCTGCGGCAGGTGCGCCGACAGGTAGCGGCGGACCAGGTGCTTGCACTCGGCGATCAGCTCGGGGTCCCCGTCCGGCAGGGAGCGGAAGGCGAGCTTGAGCACCGCGTCGGCGGCCTCGACCGCGACGAAGAGCGCCCGATCCAGCTCGGGGCCGATCGGGGCGCCGAGCAGCTCGACGGTGATCGTACGGAGCCGGTCGGCCACGATGACGTTGTTCTCCAGTGCGGCGTCGAGCATCCGGTTGGTCCCCTTGACCACGGGCCCGCCGGGTGCGGCGAGCACCTCCCCGAAGTCGACGACGGCGAATCCCGGCGTGGCCCGCTTCATCGCGACGAACTCGTCGATCGCGAGGTCGACCATCTCCGTCCAGTTGGAGAGCCGCACCTCCGCGAGCCTGGCCGTGATCCGGCCGAGGAACGCCTCCAGGTTGCGCAGCGCCAGCGCCCGTACCAGCCCCTGTTTGTCGGGGAAGAACTGGTAGAAGGTACCGATCGGCACCTCCGCGCGGCGCGCGACCTCCTTGGTGGTCAGCGCCTCGTAGCCGACCTCGTCCAGCAGCCGCGCGCACTCGTCCAGCATGCGCTCGACCCGTTCCAGGCTGCGGCGCTGGGCAGGGCGGCGGCGAAGCGTTCCCCCGGAGACGTTCGTCATCCCCCCATCATCCCCCACAAGCAGGCCCGGGGGTTAACATGAGCCAGACTCATACATTGGAGGCCGGAATGTTCCTGTGGGGTACGGCGACCGCGTCCTACCAGATCGAGGGCGCCGTCGCCGAGGACGGGCGGGGCGCCTCGATCTGGGATACCTTCACCCACGAGCCCGGCCGCGTCCGCGGCGGCGACACCGGTGACGTGGCCTGCGACCATTACCACCGCTGGGATGAGGACGTCGAGCTGATGTCCGGCCTCGGCGTGAACTCCTACCGCTTCTCCATCGCCTGGCCGCGCGTCCAGCCGGCCGGCAAGGGCACGATCAACCAGGCCGGCCTGGACTTCTACGACCGGCTGACCGACGCGCTCCGCGAGCGGGACATCGTCCCGGCGGCCACGCTGTTCCACTGGGACCTGCCCCAGCCCCTGGAGGACGGGGGCGGCTGGCTGAACCGCGACACCGCCTACCGCTTCGCCGAGTACGCCGCGGCGGTGGCCGACCGGCTCGCCGACCGGATCCCGATGTGGATCACCCTGAACGAGCCCTTCGTCCACATGGTCTTCGGCTACGCGCTGGGCGCCCACGCCCCTGGCAGGACCCTGGTCCTGGACGCGCTCCCCGCCGCCCACCACCAGTTGCTCGGGCACGGCCTGGCCGTGCGGGAGCTGCGGGCGCGCGGCGCGGAGCAGGTCCTGATCACCAACAACTGCACCCCGGTCTGGCCCGCCTCCACCGACCCCGCCGACCTGGCCGCCGCCGACGCCTACGACACCCTGCACAACCGCCTGTTCAACGACCCGGTGCTGCTCGGTTCCTATCCCGACCTGTCGGCGTACGGGGTGAGCCTGGACTGTGTCCGGGACGGCGACCTGGATCTGATCGGCGCGCCCCTCGACGGCATCGGTATCAACTACTACAACCCCACCCGGATCGCCGCGCCCACCGATGAGGGCCTCCCCTTCTCCGACGCGGGCGTCACCGGCTACCCCACCACCGCCTTCGGCTGGCCCGTCGTCCCCGACGGCCTGCGCGAGCTGCTGGTCGGCCTCCGGGCCCGGTACGGCGACGCCCTCCCGCCGGTCTACATCACCGAGAACGGCTGCTCCCAGCCCGACGAGCCGGCCCCTGACGGGACGGTCGACGACCAGGCCAGGATCGACTTCCTCGACGGCCACATCGGGGCCGTCGAGCGGGCGCGGGCGGAGGGGGTGGACGTGCGCGGCTACTACGTCTGGTCCCTGCTGGACAACTTCGAGTGGGCCGAGGGCTACAGCCAGCGCTTCGGACTCGTCCACGTCGACTTCCCCACCGGGAGGCGCACCCCCAAGGCCTCCTACACGTGGCTGCGCCGGCGGATCTCACAGAGCTGACGTCACGCTTCCCGCCCGGCGCCGCGTGCTCGGACGCCCGCGTACAGCGCCCCCGACGCGGTGTCCGTGCCGTGGTGGTGAGGCTCATCGCCACGGCACGAACATCGCACTCAGCGGTTGAAAGCGTCCGGGTCGGGGCCGATGCGGGTGCCGGCGTCCAGCTTGGCGATCTCGGCGATGTCCTCGTCCGTGAGGGCGAAGTCGAAGACGTCGAGATTCTCCCTGATCCGCGACGGCGTCACCGACTTGGGGATGACGACGTTGCCCAGGTCGAGGTGCCAGCGCAGGACCACCTGGGCCGGGGTCTTGCCGTACTTCTCGGCGATGTCGACGATCACCGGATCGACGAGCACCGCCCCCTGCGCCAGCGGGCTCCACGCCTCGGTGACGATGCCGTGCCTGGCGTGGAACTCGCGCAACTCGACCTGCTGCAGTGCCGGGTGGAGCTCGACCTGGTTGACCGCCGGGACGATGTCGCACTCCTCGATGAGGCGGAGCAGGTGGGCGGACTGAAAGTTGGACACCCCGATGGCGCGGACCCGGTCCTCGGTGTACAGCTTCTCCAGCGCCCTCCAGGTCTCGACGTACAGGTCCCTGGCCGGGGTGGGCCAGTGGATGAGATAGAGGTCGAGCTGCTCCAGGCCCAGCCGCTCCATGCTCGCGTCGAAGGCGGCGAGGGCGGCGTCGTAGCCGTGGTCGCTGTTCCACAGCTTGGTGGTGACGAAGACCTCGTCACGCGGCAGACCGGAGGCGGCCAGCGCCTCGCCCACGCCCCGCTCGTTGTCGTACAGCTTCGCGGTGTCGATGCTCCGGTATCCCGCCTCCAGCGCGGCGCTCACCGCCTGGGCGGTCTCCGACGGCGGCACCTGGTACACGCCGAAGCCGAGCCGGGGCATGGAGACCCCGTTGTTCAAAGTGATCATCAGTGGTTCTCTCCTTGAGCGGTCGCGAACAGCCTGGTGGCCGTCACGAACACAGATCCCCGCATTATCAGCAAACGCCGGTTATCTGAGCACGCCGCCACGGCGGACACCGGAACAGATCCCCTCCGACGGAGCGGAAAATCCGTTGCGAGCCGGCGAGAGGGGCCCGTAGCGTCCAGAGCCATGTGCATGTACTTCGCCAACCTTATGGTCGGCTACGTGATCCGTCCTCGCGGCAGCCGGGCTCTGGCCCGCTAGGGACGCGTCGACCTCCACTCCGTTCCGCACGCGTCCCCGATGCGCGCCCAGGGCCTTTCCGAGACCTTTTTCACCTCGGACCCGAAAGGGCGACGGCTGTGGCGCACTCCTTCGCGCACGGAAACCATTCGCACACCCAGAGAAAGGTAAGGAACGGCGGCGGTCGCAACGACCGCGACCGGGCCAGACGCACCCTCTCGCAGAACTTCCTCGTCGATCCGCACGCCGTCCGGCAGATGGCCACCGCGGCCGGATCGCACGGGCTGGTCCTGGAGCCGGGCGCGGGCGAGGGTGCTCTCACCCTCTCCCTCGCCGAGAGCTGCGCGAGGGTCGTGGCGTACGAGATCGACCCGCGACATGCGGGCAGGCTCGCCGCCCGCACCCGCGGCGACGACAGAATCGAGGTGATCAGGGGTGATTTCCTGACCGCACGGGCCCCGCGCGAACCGTTCGCGGTCGCCGGGAACATCCCGTACTCGATCACCTCCAGGATCGTCGACTGGTGCCTGCGCGCTCCCGCGCTCACCTCGGCGACCCTGCTCACCCAGCTGGAGTACGCGCGCAAGCGGTCCGGCGACTTCGGCCGCTGGAGCAGGCTGACCGTGCTGACCTGGCCGGGTCACTCCTGGGAGTTGGCCGGCCGCGTCGGCCGGATGAGCTTCCGGCCGGTGCCCGCCGTCGACTCGGCGATCCTGCGGATCGAGCCGCGCGGTGTCCGGCTGCTGCCCGCGGAGCGGGACGCGGCCTGGCGCGAGTTCGTCGAGTACGGCTTCACCGGTCTTGGCGGTTCGCTGCACGCCTCGCTGCGGATGCGGTACGCGGCCCATCGGGTCGACGCCGCGTTCGCGGAGGCGCGAGTGGACCGCGACACGGTGGTGGCGTTCGTCCACCCCGACCGGTGGCTGACCCTCTTCGAGCTGCTCTGCTGACACTCCCGCACACCGCCCGGGTCCCGGGCGGTGTGCGGTCCTTTCGATCAGGCCGAATCGGCCTCGCGCAACGCGTAGCGGCCGGGCGTGCATCCGTACTCCCTGGCGAAGGCCGTGATGAAGGCCGAGGGGGTCGCGTATCCGACGCGGCGGGCCACCTCGGCCACCGGCCGGCTCTCCAGCAGCACCCGCGAGGCACGCAGCCGCAGTTTGGTGCGCCACTGCGAGTAGGGCATGCCGAACTCGCGCACGAAGTCGCGTTGCAGCGTCTTGACACTGACGTGCAACCGCTCGGCCCACTCCTCAAGGAGGACGGGGTCGCCCGGGTCGTGTGACAGCGCGCGGGCGACGGTCATCGCGAATCCGGTACCGGTGGCGTGGTGGCCGACGAAGTCACGGGTCGACGCGCCGAGTCCGGCCATGATGCGCTCGCGGGCGACGAGTGCCGCCTGCTCGTCGTACCCCGGGCGGGCGATCGCCTGGACGAGCCGGGCCGCCTCGTCGTCGATGGACACCGCGCCGGCACGCAGCCCGCCGAGCGCCTCGGGCACCTGGCGCAGGCAGACCCGGTACACGGTCTGCCGGTCCGCCGCCCGCACCTCGTGGCTCACCGCGCGGTGGGCCCAGAACGCCTCCCGCGCGCCCACGAACTGCGCGTCGGCACCGTGCCGGGTGGAGAGCACGCCGTCGGGCGACCAGTAGAGCTGGTGCAGGAAGTCCTGCCTGCTCTGGCCGAATTCGAGCACGGCCGCCGAACGGTACTTGAGCACGAGGATGCCGGTGAGCGTGCCCAGGCCGTAGCCGTACTCCTCGCACCAGAGCGGATCGGTCCCGAAGTGGCCGGCACCGGTCGCAGAGTGACTTCCCATCGACATCGGATGGCCTCCCGTCGATATCAGAAAAGTTTTGGTAAGGCTAACCTAAGTAGTGCCTGACCATGAGGCCGGGCCGCTCTCCCGCTCTGAAACACCCCGAAGGAACACACCCATGTCCTCCCGACAGCCCCGGCGCCATGCCGGCGCTCTGGCCCTCACCCTCGCCCTGGTCGCCGGCTGCGGTTCCACCGATTCCGGCGGGGAATCCGCCGCCGCGGCGCCCGAGACCCGCGTCTTCGCCGCCGACAACGGCGAGATCACCATCCCCGCCGACCCCAAGCGCGTCGTCGCGACCGGCTACGCGGTGCCGGCGCTCATCGAGGCCAACACCCCCCTGGTCGGCATCTCCGGCTGGAGACGTGGTCTGGCGATGATGACCGAGGAGGACCTGGCGACGTACAACGGCCTCGAAAAGGTCGCTGGAGAGACGGCCGCCGAGACCAACTACGAGGCCGTCGCCAAGGCCAAGCCCGACCTGATCGTCATCGGCGTCCCGAAGCCGGCCCTCGCCGATCTCGACATGAAGCGGCTGGAGTCCATCGCCCCGGTCGTCGTCCTCGGCCCGACCGTCCCCTCCGCCTGGCGCGAGCTGTCGCGACGCCAGTCCGACGCCGCGGGCCGTCTCGGCGACTTCGAGACCGCCAAGGCGGCGTACGAGAAGAAGGCCGCCGAGCTCACCGAGAAGTACCGGGGCGCTCTGGACGGCGTGAAGTTCGGCCACGTCGGCGCCTACGGCGACATCGCCAAGGGAACGTTCCATCGCGAGTTCGCCGGGTCGTGGGGCACCAACATCGCCTCCGACATCGGCGTGACCTACTACGGCGAGGTCAAGGAGAAGGGCGGCAACGCGCTCGACGTCAGCGAGCACCCCTCGATCGAGGAACTGCCGGAGAGCCTCGCCGAGGCCGACGCCGTCACGTACACGCTGGAGAGCGACGGTTCGGTGAGCGAGCCGGTGCGGTACGTCCTCGACTCCAAGCTGTGGAAGAACCTGCCCGCGGTCAAGGCCGGCAACGTCTTCCCGCTGCGCTACACCGAGGCGGCGACGTACCGCTCGGCGCTCAAGGCGCTGGACTCCATCGACGAGGCGCTCGCGCCGCTGCTCAGCCGATGAGCATCGACCGCCTCGACCCGCAGGGCCGGGTCGCCTCCCACCACCGGTCCGGGACCGGCACCGCGCGTATCGGCTACCCGATCGGGGTCCGCGCCGTCTCGGTGCTCGCGCGTGAGTACCTGACCCCGCGCCTGCTCCGGCTGACCGTCGGCGGCCCCGGGCTCGAAGGGTTCCACACCTACCAGGCCGACGACCACGTCAAGATCGTCTTCCCGGATCCGGACGGCACCCGCCGCGCCCCGGTCGCCAACGACCATCTGGAGCTCGACTGGCCGAGGCCGATACCCACGACGCGCAAGTACACGGTGCGGCGGTACGACGCCGAGGTCGGCGAGCTCGACCTGGACTTCGTGCTCCACGAGGGCGGGGTCGCGTCAGCGTGGGCGGTCGCCGCCGAGGTGGGCGACGAGCTCACGATCGCCGGTCCGCCGGGGGCCAAGGCGTTCCCCCACAACTACGGCCACTACGTCTTCGCGATCGACGCGACCGCGCTGCCCGCGGTCGCGCGCTGGCTGGAGGAGTCCCCGGCCGACGTCTCGGCCCAGGTGGTGATCGAGACCGACGACGCCGCCGAGCACGCCTACCCGCTCGCGGCGCGCGAAGGGGTGCAGGTCGTCTGGCTGGTCCGCGAGGACACCCGTTCCTCGCTCGCGGAGGCGGTGCGCTCCCTGCCCCTGCCCGAGGGGCGGACCTTCCTGTTCGCGGCCGGGGAGGCGGGCGACATCAAGCCGCTGCGCTCGTGGAGCGCGGGACGGCTCGACTCGCTGTTCACCGGATACTGGAAGCGCGGAGTTGCCGGGCTTGAGGACTGATCTACCGGCGCGGGCCGCGATCCTCCTCGCGGCCCTCGCGCTGCTCATTGTGGTGGCGGTGGCCGGCGTGAGTGTCGGAACGCGCGCGATCGCACCGGCCGAGATCTGGCGTGCCTTCGCCGACTACGCCGGCAGTGACGATCATCTGATCGTCCGCGATGTCCGGGTGCCGCGCACGATCCTCGGCATCCTCGTCGGCGCCGCCCTCGGCGCCTCGGGCACGCTGATCCAGACGCTGACCCGCAACCCGCTGGCCGAACCCGGCATCCTCGGGGTGACCGCCGGTGCCGGTTTCGCCATCAACCTGGGCGGCGCGCTCGGCCTCGCGGGGTCACAGTCCGCGCAGCTGATGCTCGCGTTCGCCGGCTCCGTGCTCGCGGTGCTCCTGGTCTACTCCGTCGGCCGGACCTCCCCGCTCCGGCTCGTGCTGGCCGGCGTCGCCCTCAGCTCGGTGCTCGCGGGCCTCTCGCTCGGCATGCGCCTGATGCTTCCCGACGTCTTCGACCGGTTCCGCTTCTGGTCCGTCGGGGCGCTGGCCGGCCGCGAGCAGATGTCGCACACCATCCCGCTGCTGGCGATCGGCATCGCCCTGGTCTGTGCCATGGCGATGGCCAGGCCGCTGAACGCCATGGTCCTGGGCGACCAGGTCGCCCACACGCTCGGCGGTCACACCGCACGGACCAAGCTCGGCGTCCTCGTACTCGTCACCCTGCTCGCCGGCGCCGCCACGGCCGTGGCCGGACCGATCACCTTCGTGGGGCTCATGATTCCGCACCTGGCCCGCCGGCCGGCCGCCGGCTCGATTCCGTGGCTGATGGCCTACACGATGGTGCTCGGCCCGATCCTGCTGCTGGTCTCCGACATCGGATCGCGCGTGCTGCTGCCGACGGGCGAGGTCCCGGTGGCCGTCGTCACCGCCTTCCTCGGCGGCCCGGTGCTCATCTGGGTCGTCCGGCGCTACGGGGCGGCGTCACTGTGAACGCCGTCGTGCTGCGCGCGGGCTCCCGCTCGGTCAGGATCGAACGCCGGACGATCCTGATGTCGCTCGTGCTCACCGGCGTCGCGCTGGCCCTGGCCTTCCTCGGCCTCAGCCACGGCCCCTCCTGGGCCGCGCCCTCGGAGGTGTTCGCGGCGCTCGCCGGTCATGGGGACTCTGCCCTGGTGATCCGGGAGTGGCGGCTGCCCCGGGTGGCCGCCGCGCTCGTCTTCGGCGCCGCCCTGGGGCTGGCCGGGGCGATCTTCCAGAACCTCACCCGCAACCCGCTCGGCAGCCCGGACGTCATCGGCCTGGACGCGGGCGCCTACACCGGCGCGCTGGCCGCGCTCACGCTGCTGAGCGGGACCTCCGCGCAGCTCGCCGTGAGTTCGGTGGCGGGCGGCCTGCTGACCGCGGCGGCCATCTACCTGCTGTCGCTGGACGCGGGGCTCAGCGGCCTGCGGCTGGTCGTCATCGGGATCGCGATGAACGCCATCCTGACCGCGGTCAACTCCTGGATCGTGCTCCGTGCCGAGCTCGATGTCGCGATCGCCGCGACCGGGTGGAGCGCGGGTTCGCTGAACGGCGTCGACTGGGACGAGGTACGCCTGCCGTTCCTGGTCATCGGCGTGCTCGCGCTGCTGCTCGTCACGCTGTCGCAGGCGATGCACCAGGCCGCGCTCGGCGACGAGCTCGCCGTCACCTCGGGCGTGGGCCTGGGCCGCCTCCGGCTGCTGATCGTGCTGGTCGGCGTCGGCTGCACCGCCACCGTGACGGCGGTCGCCGGGCCGATCGTGTTCATCGCGCTCGCCGCCCCCCAGATCGGCCGCCGCCTCGCCGGCGAGGCCGGGGTGCCCCTGGTGCCCGCGGCGCTGACCGGCGCGGTGCTGCTACTGGCCGCCGATCTCATCGCGCAACTGCTGCTGGCGCCGGTCGCGCTGCCGGTCGGTGTCGTGACGACCGCGATCGGCGGGTGCTATCTCATCTGGCTGCTCCTCAAGGAAGTGAGGCGACCGTGGCAGCGCGCCTGACCGCCCAGGACATCACCCTCGGCTACGGCGAGCGGGTGGTGTCGGCGCACGTGAACCTCGACGTGCCCGACGGCGCGTTCACCGCCATCGTCGGCGCCAACGCCTGTGGGAAGTCGACGCTGCTGCGTTCCTTCGTCCGGCTGCTCAAGCCCTCGGCCGGTACGGTCGGCTTCGACGGCCGCGACGTGAACGGCTACCGGCCCAAGGCCATCGCCAGGCAGATCGGGTTCCTGCCCCAGGGCCTGGTCGCCCCGGAGAACATCGTGGTGCGGCGGCTCGTCGCCCGGGGTCGCTACCCGCACCAGTCGATGCTGTCCACCTGGTCGGCCGAGGACGAGCGGGCCGTGCAGGAGGCCATGGCCGCGGCCGGCGTCGCAGAACTGGCCGAGCGGGGCGTCGAGGAGCTGTCCGGAGGCCAGCGCCAGCGCGTCTGGGTCGCGATGGTGCTGGCCCAGGAGACGCCCTACCTGCTGCTCGACGAGCCCACCACGTTCCTCGACATCACCCACCAGTACCAGCTGCTCAAGCTGTTCGCGCGGCTGCGCGACGAGGGGCGCACGGTCATCGCGGTGCTGCACGACATCAACCAGGCCTGCCGGTTCGCCGACCACCTGGTGGCGATGAAGGCCGGCCGCGTCGTCGCGGAGGGAGCCCCCGCCGACATCGTCGACGCCGAGCTCATCTCGGAGGTCTTCGACCTGCCCTGCGTCGTCGTACCCGACCCGGTCACCGGCACCCCCATGGTGGTGCCGACCGCCTGAGCCATGACACGGCGCGGGGCCGGAGGCCGGTCCCGCGGCCGCCGTGAACGCGCTGCCTGTCCCCACCGGGAGCCAGGGGCACCGAGCCGCAGTGCCAACGACCCGGTAGCCGCCATGACACCCGGACTCCACCTCAACTGCACATCCGGGGTGCCGGGGTCACCGTTGACCGGCCAGATCAGTGCACGACCCCGCTGAGTTCGTTCGGAGATTTCGGTAGCGTTCCCGTCCTCAGCCTCTCTCCCGACTCGATGTCGATCGAGTGCAGTTCCCTCTTGGCCGGATCGGTCACATAGGCCGTCCGGTCACGCACGAAGATCGTCGGGCGGGGCCGCTGCCATTCCATCGGCTCCTCCCACCGGTCGATGACCTTGATGGTTTTCGTGACCTCGCCCTTCTCCGGGTCGATAACGTGGATCTGCCCGTCGGTGCCCAGCACGAGTGCCTCACCGTGTGGTCCGCGGGCAAGAGAACGGAACGTGTAGCTCGTGCCGAGGTTCACCAGCTTCAATTCACCGGATTCGGTGTCAATGAGCGAGATCTGCTCGGGACGTTCCAGCTCGGCGTCGGGGTCCTTCTTGTAGTCGCCGAGAACGATCGTCGAGTGCTCAGAGCCCGCCTGATTTCCGATTCGCCCATATTCATCCGGACTGTCGATCTTGCTGATCTTGCTGTCCTTGTAGAGCAGGACCCCGTCCTCGCAGCCGATCACGACGATCTCGCCCCGCGCGGTGGCTTCGCCGTGCACGCCGGGGCACTTCTCGCTACGAGCGATCTCCTTGCGGTCCTTGTCGAGGACCGCGATTCCCAGCCGTTTCTCCTCGGTGCCGAGCGTGACGACGAGCTCACCGTTCTCAAGCTCGATCGCGACACCGTGATGGGGAACGGCCGTCTTGTAGACCTCGCCCCTGGGCAGGCCGTTGCCGAGCTCCTTCGGATCGAAGATGGTGACCTCCCCGGTTCCGTCGGAGAAGAGCACCGTCTTGCCGGCGTGCCGTACCACGTGACCGGGTTTCGCCCCTTTGAACTCCTCCTCCTTCAGCTGGGAGGAGGACGCGTCGAGCACACGGAACCCGGTCGAGGTGGAGACCAGCACATGACGGTCGTCACCGGCCGGGTTGACCCGGTTGAAACCGGCCAGCGGGATGTCCTTGGAGATGGTGAGGGTCTCCCCGTCGAGGACGTAGAGACCTCCGTCGTAGGTCGTGACGAGCGGAGCCGCAACCGGCGCCGGAGCACCCGGCGACGCCTTCTCCCGGGGCGCCTTCTCCTGGGGCGCCGCGGACTGTTGCGATCCGCAGGCGCTCAGGGCGAGTCCCGCGGCGAGCAGTGCGGAAAGTGCCGCCGTTCTTTTGGTTCGCGACCAGGAATTCACAGGTTGTTTACCTTCCTATCTTGGTGAACAGAAATTGTTCGACGAACAGGACTTAACTCCTGGACATGGAGTTGCTCCGGAAAGCGACGTCGCGGCCATTGCCGCCGACGTGCTGAAGGGACCCGCCTCACCTTTTGCCGAGGCCGTCCACTATCGCCGCGGTGTTGGAGCGCATCATCTCCACATATGTGGAAGCGCCCCCCTCCTTGCTCAGGGACTCCGAGAAGAGCTCGATGACCCGGACATCCAGACCGGCTTCCGAGGCCAGGACCTGTGCGAGGCGATCGGGCTGTGCGGAGTCGGCGAAAACCGCCGTCACCTTGGCCCTGCGGATCGCGTCCGCGAGTGATTTCAGATCCGCGGCGCTCGGGGAGGCGAGTGTCGTACCACTCGGAATCACGGCACCGATGACCTCGAAGTCATACCGCTCCGCGAAGTAGCCGAAGACATGGTGGTTGGTCACCAGACTGCGCCGGCCAGGCGGAATGACCTCGAACCGTTTTCCCATCCAGGCGTCGAGCTCTTCGAGTTTTCCGCGATACGCGACTGCGTTCGCCCGGATCGCCGCGGCGTCGACACCGTCGACTTCTTCGATGACTCGTTCGGCGATCAGGTCGACGGCCCTGGAGACCCGGCGCGGGTCCGTCCAGAAGTGCGGGTCGGGCTGCCCTGCCATGTCGTCGGTGGTGTAGCGGATCGGATCGACTCCGTCTCCCACGGCGAGGGTGGGAACCCCGGCGTCCCGCGCCGCCTGAACGTTGCGCAGAACCCCCTCCTCAAGGCCGAGGCCGTTGTACACGATGAGCGCGGCATCCTCGATCTGGGCCGCCTGCCGAGCCGAGATTCCGAAGGAGTGGGGATCGGAGTCCGTTTTCATCAGCACGGTCACGCCGGTCTCGCCGCCGACGACGTTGCGGGTGATGTCTCCGAGGATGTTCGTGGTGACGACCACCCCGGAACGCCGGCCACCGGTGTCCGCACACCCCGTCAGCGAGACGAGCGCTCCGAAGACGACGGCCGCGAGGGCGACGACGGCACGCCGCGGCGCACCCGGGCACCATGGAGTCGCCTCGGTCACCGCCCCGTCTCCACCATGTGCGCGGGGGTGAAGTCGAGCTTGAACGTGCGGGCACGCCTCAGGTCGTCGTTGTAGTCGATCTCGTAGACCGCTTTCGCGGCCGGGTCGTTGATATAGGCGCGGCTGGTGTCGACCTGGATGGTCGGGGAGATCACATCGCCGGATTCGGGCAGGGGCCGGGCGAGCAACCTGGTCCTGGCGGTCTCCTTGCCGGATCTGGGATCGAACGCACGCAGCGTGCCGTCCGCCGTCAGGGAGAGGACGGGTGCTCTGTCGCCGACGGCGTTCACAGCCACCGTGGGCCCGGTTTCCACGAGTTCCCACCTTCTGGCGGAGACGTCGAGCACCCAGACGCCCCGGTCTCCGGCCTTCGCGGCCAGTGTCGTGCTTCCGGGACGATGGCTGAACTCCCGGGCACGGTCATCCCCGGACGTCTTCTCGGGGTAGCCGATCTTCTCCCCGCTGAACTCGCCGCCGTCCTCGATGACCAACAGAGCGCCGTCGGCGCATCCGAAGACGACACCGCGACGTGTCACGGCCTCTCCCTGCGGTTCCGGGCAGGGTTCGCCGATCCTGGTGACCGGTCTGCCGCTCCTGGTGCGCACTTCCACCGTGCCGGCTGCCGACACGAGCAGGTGCTCCCGGTAGGGGACGACGGTGCCGCGGTGCTCGCCCGCGTCGGCCATGGCGATCTCGGTGATCTCGCCCTTCTCGAGCTTGGCGCGATCAAGGAGGTTCACCGCACCGTTGTCGAAGGACACAGCCGTGACGGCCACATCGCTGTTGACGCCATCCGGGCGCCCTCCTTCGACCGAGCCGACGTTGCGCGTCCCGGCCCGGTAGTAGTGGGAGTGGTCACCGTGGTCGACGGTCCAGGCGCCACCGTCGATGACGTGCATCGTCTTGCCCGTGGTGGTGAGGTAGGCGAAGCGGCCGTCCCCGCTGATGCCGTCGACGCCTTCGGCGACGCCCACCTCGAAGACCTCCTCGGTGATCAGGTCGAGGACGTGCACCGCCCCGGTGTCACCGTCGGCCACGACGAGACGGGGCTGCGGCTCGGCGGTCTCCTCCGCTCCTTCGACGTAGCCGTGAGGAGCCGCCTGTTGTCTCCCCGGCGTGGCCTTGCTCTCGCTGTGCGAGGTGCACCCGGCCAGCAGGGTCCCCACGCAGACGGTCGCGGCGAGCGCCGTGAAGGGCTGCCTGCTCTGCATCACGATGAGTACTCGACGTTCTTGTGGGCGCCACCGGCGGTGACGGGCGGGCCGGAGCGTGGCAGGCGGTGCCGCAGGAGGGCGGCCAGCGCCGACAGGAAGAACAACGACACGGCCACCGCGGCGATCGTCGCGCCCGCCGCCGTGCCCAGGTGCCACGAGACGGTCAGGCCGGCCGCTGTCGAGCCGATGCCGAGCAGTGCGGCACCGAGCATGATCATCGGTATCCGCCGCGCCCACAGGGCCGTCGCCGCCGGTGGAGCGATGAGGAGGCCGAAGACGAGGAGGGTGCCGACGACGTGGAACGAGGCGACGACGGCGAGTGTGACGAGCCCCAGCAGGAGGGCGTGGGCCAGCCGTGGTCGCAGCCCCAGGGTGTGCGCTTTGCGCGAGTCGAAGGACAGTGCGACGAAGAGCCGGTAGCCGAGCGCCGAGACGGCGACGGCGATGAGCAGCGCGACGGCGAGACGGAGCAGGTCCTCCCGGCGAACCGCGAGAACGTCGCCGAAGAGGAAGCCCGTCAGGTCAACCGCGAAGGACCGGGAGTGCGAGACGATGATCACTCCCAGGGAGAGCATGCCCGCGAAGAGCAGGCCGATGCTCGTGTCCTGTGACAACCGGGACGACCTGCTGAGCACCGCCACGCCGAGCACCATCGCACCCGCGCTGAGCGCGGCTCCGAGAAGAAGATCACCGCCTGCCAGCGAGGCGAGCGCCACTCCCGGAAGCATCCCGTGAGACATGGCGTCGCCCAGGAAGGCCATGCCACGCAGGACCACCCACGTTCCGGCCAGAGCGCAAATGAGGGAGACGAGGATCCCACCCCAGAGTGCCTGCCGTACGAAGGACACCTCAAAGGGATCTAACAACCATTCCATGACGAACACCATATAATGAAAACCGTTATCGATTTCAAATGGAAGGTGTCGCCGTGCGCACTCAGCAGGAACCAGCGATCATGATCAGCGGTCTCACCGCCGGTTACGGACGGCGGATGGTCCTGCACGGGCTCACGGCTCGGATCCCCCGCTCCCGCATGACGGTCGTCGTCGGTCCGAACGGGTGCGGAAAGTCCACCCTTTTGAAGGTGTTCGCCCAGGTCATCCGCCCGGTGTCCGGCTCCGTCGAACGCACGAACGCACAGCGGCCCGGCTTCGTCATGCAGCGCAGCGCGGTCTCCGACACCCTGCCGATCACCGTCCGGGAGGCCGTGGCCATGGGGCGATGGGCACATCGGGGTCCGTGGAGACGGCTGTCGAAACACGACTGGTCGGTTGTCGACGAATGCATGGCACGCCTTGGCATTCTCGACCTGGCCTGTCGGCGACTGGGCTCGCTCTCGGGAGGCCAGCGCCAGCGCGCCCTGGTCGCACAGGGGCTCGCGCAGGAGTCGGACCTGCTTCTGCTCGACGAACCGACGGCAGGACTCGACCTCCGGGCCCAGCAGCGCATCTCCGAAGTTCTCGACGACGCGAAAAGCCGCGGTGTCACAGTGGTTCAGGCGACACACGACCTCGCCGCGGCGATGCGCGCGGAGCACTGCCTGCTACTCGGGGAAGGCCGGCTCGTCGCGGAGGGCTCCCCCGTCACGGTGCTGCGACCGGAGGTCCTGGAACGGATCTGGGGACTTCCCGCACTGTCACTGCTGATCCGGAGCCGTTCTGAAGCACTCGGTCACGGGCTGCGCAGCGGCTGATCGCGTGGGAGGCGACCGGGGCAGGGACAGGGAACCCTCCGGCCGATCGTCCGGTTCACGCCGCGCACGCGGTGAATCTCCCTGGCGGTGATCGCCGGAGGATGAGGACCTCGCGCCGGCCCCGGTACCCGAATGCGGCACACGGCTTTCCGTCTCAGGACGTGAACGCCTGTCCGAGGTGTGGCAGTGCCGTGCCCCAAGCCCACGGAGAGGTCAGTTCCAGGGGTCCCAGAAGCCGTGGTCGACGATGTCCGGCGACGGTACGAGTTCGACCGGTCCGTCGCCGTACCTGGCGGGCAGGACGGCCCGCAGCAGGGCCAGCAGTTCCCGGTGGGTGTGGTCCGCCGTCGTGGCCCGCCACAGGACGCGCCCTCCGCTCAGCCGTACGACCGGCCGCTCCCCCTCCAGGGTCAGCTCCAGCCGGAGCACGCCGCCCCCCGGGTGCTCCGGCAGCGCCGAGGCGAAGGACGCGCGTACCGCGTCGAGCCCGCCCCTGCGGACCGCGGCCTCGGCCCGTTCGCGGTCGGCCAGCTCGGCGACCGCGACCAGGATCCGTTCCAACGGCGGTACCCGTGCCGGAGCCAGCGGGATCAGCCCCGCGCATTCGAGCGATCGTTCGTGCCGCCCCTCGGCGTGCCGGTGGTCGTAGACGAAGTGGTGCGCGTACAGCGCGTCCCCCTCGACCCGGTACGCCGTCACGTACGACTCGTCCTCCAGCGAGAACACCCGGGTGTCGTACACCCGGTCCACCGCCCCCAAGGCGTCCAGCGCGTAGTGGGTGCGGACACCCGCACCGCCCTCGCCGGCGGGCTCACCGCCAAAGATCTCATCGAGGCCGGGAGGAGCCGCGTCCCACGGCTCCACCGGCCCGGCGACCAGCGTCCGCCCGTCACGCATCCGCCAGCCGTCAGGACGGTCGACCATGACGCTCCCCTTCAGGTCGTCTTCCAAAGGCATCGGACTCACCCACCGGGCAGTCCCCTCACCGAACATGATGGAACACGCACGCTGTTCGGACCTCGAGACCTGATCCGTCATGGTGGCAGATCGATGATCTCCAACGCCGGGTCCGGCCGTGCGCGAAAACCGCTCGTCCCGACCAGGTGAGCACCCGGCCCGCTGCGTGATCAATTCCGCAGCGGGCAGCCTGGCTAGGCCGTCCGAGCTGTCATGGCGCGCCAGCCGAAGGTGACGGTGCCGATCAGGAGCACCACCCCGGACAGCACACCGCTGACGAACGGCACCCAGGCGACGGCGGCCGTCGACGCCAGAACGAGACCGGCGGCACCGAGCAGGGTGAGAACCACCCCGAGTACGGCGATGCTCCAGTCCTTCCAGACAGGCGCCAACGCGATGAAGTGCACACCGACCACGAACGCCACCCAGGCCACGTTGGTCTGCTCAGGACGTCCCCAGGCGGTGAGCAGCCGGACTCCGCCGAAGAGCAGGATCGCCTCGGCAGCGACGACGATCAGGTAGCCACGGCCGAACATGTTCCGCCGCGGGCCCGCGGCGGGCTGTTTCCTCCGGGCTGTGGCGAACCACATGGCGACAACACTCGCGGCCCCCAGGCAGGCGGCCACCCGCAGGAAGTTCACGGTCACGGCGTTCAGCGGGCTCTGCGCGTTGACGAGGACGAAGACCGCGCCAAAGATCGCGCCAATCAGCGATCCAGTCATTCGTTGCATGACGTCATTGAAGTCCATGCCGGATTCCGTCTGCATTGGGGCTGGGGCGAGAAGCAGGTAGGCCTGGCACTACCGCGCCGCGCCGCGCAGATAGGCGAGCACCGCCAGCACCCGCCGGTTGTCGTCCTGAGTCGCGGGTAGCTCCAGCTTGACGAACACGCCGGCCACGTGCTTACCGACGGCCGCCTCCGTGATCGACAGCGCGCGGGCGATGGCGCTGTTGGAGCGCCCTTCGGCGATCAGAGCGAGCACCTCGCGCTCGCGCGGGGTCAGCCGGTGCGTCGGCTCAGTGACCTCCCTGGCCCTGGCCCAGGTCTGCTCGAACAGGTCGATGAGGGTGGTGATCAGACTCTGCTGCCTGATCACCAGGGCGCCCGGCGAGTAGGCGACCGGGGTGATCCGGACGAACGCCACTGCGCGGTCGAAGACGAGCAGTTGCTGGATCGGCTCGTCGATGACACGGTGCAGGTTACCGGCGGCGTGCAGCTCCCTGATCCGGGCCGCCTTGCGCGGATCGTCCAACACGCTCGCGTGGACGATCGTGCGCATCGCCATGCCGCGCCGCAGGGCATCGAGCACGCTGCGCCTGCTCTTCTGCTCCTGACGGCCCTTCTCCGACGAGCCCACCGGGTGCATGGCGCGCAGCTCACCCGCCGAGTGAGTGGCCTGCGCGATCTGCTGCCGGACGAGCTCGCTGTCCTCCAGCCGCTCGACGTCGACGGGGATACCGCGCAGCTCACCGACCACCTCTTCCAGCCGATGGGCAAGCTGAGCCAACGACACGCTCTCGTCCACACGCCTCCTTCGCCGGCCGCGCCACCCCTCACCCCCAACGCGGGCACCACTGGCAGATTCTGACCGATGCGATGCGCACCGTGCCAACGGAAGGGCAGCCGGCCCGGCGACCGGCGTCCGCCCGTCACGCATCCGCCGGCTGTCAGGACGGCCGGCCATGACGCCACCCGTTCAGGTCGTCTTCCAAAGGCATCGGACTCACCCGCCGGGCAGTCTTCGACGTCCACCATAGGTCAGGTCAGCCGACCGCCTTCAAGGCGATGCCCGGGGGCTGTTGCCGGGCGCGGATCTAACGAGTGCCGCCGGTTCCGAACGTGGACAACAGGCGGTCGAGTTGGTGCGGTGCCGCCGGGCGGACCAGTGGCATGGTGACGCCGGCCTGCCGGTACGCCGCGATCCTGGCCCGGACGTCCGCGACCGTTCCGGTCGCGGTGAGCGAGGTGACGTAGTGCTCCGGCAAAACCTCCTGGAGCGCCGCCTCACCACCCTGTTCGAAGGCGGCGGCGAACCGGGGCAGGTCGTCCGGATTGATGGTCGGCTCACCCACCGACATCTTCGCCTTCGGTGTCGAGGCGTGCTTGAACTTTGTCGCCACCTCCCAGCGGATCGCGGCGACCGCGGCGGCGCGATCGTCCTCGATGGAGGTGTTGATCAGCTGAGCCACGGCCAGCTCGCCCGGGTCGCGGCCGATCTTCTCGCAGCTCTGGCGGAGGAGTTCGACGGCGTTGGCCGAATACTCCGGAGAGGCGCCGGCGTCCAGCAGCACACCGTCGCCGAGTGCCGCCGCGTTGATGAGACCCCGGCGGCTCGCCGCCGCGATCCAGATCGGGATGTCGGCCCGGACCGGGGTGAAGTTCAGAGCCACGTTGTCGAGTTGTACGACCTCGCCACGGTAGGTGACCGCTTCCCCGCTGAGGAGCGCGCGGATGGATTCGACGTACTCCCGCAGGGTGGTGATCGGATCGGTCATCGGGCGGCCGTTGCGGGCGGCGTGTTTGGCGGTGAACGCGCCGACCACCAGCACGAGCCGCCCACCGCTGAGCTCGTCCAGGGTCGCCGCCGTCTGCGCCATCACCAGCGGGCTGCGCAACCGCACCACCTGGGTGGCGCCGAGGGTGACGCGCTGGGTGGCCAGCCCGAAGGCGGTGAGCGCGCTGACCGAGTCGCGGTTGGTGAACAGCGTCTCGGAGAAGAAGGCGGTGTCGAAACCGGCCCGTTCCGCGGCGGCGGCCGACGCCGCCATCTCGCGTATGGTGACTGCCGGGTCATACCCCAGCGCGAGCCCGACAGGGGTCGACGACGGGGGCGAGGCGGGTGCTGGCTGGATCACAGCGGCTCCGTGAGGTCGATGACAGGTGCGTCGTGGTGGGCTGATACGTCGAGGACGATCTTGCCGAGCAAGCCGCCGCGTTCGAGGCGGCCTAGCGCCGCTGCGATGTCGGCAGCCGGATAAGCGGCGGCGATCACCGGCCGGACACCGTCCGGCCCAGCCCATGGGCGGGCACGTCGCAGGTCGGCGATGATGGCGGCCTTCTCGGCGGTGGGAAGAGCGCGCAGCGATCCGCCGGTCAGGATGAGTCGGCGCCGGATCACTTCACGCAGGCTGAGCGGGACCTCGTCGCCGCCCAGGACGCCTACGCAGAGCCAGCGCCCGTTGGTACGAAGGCCGGCGAGGGTGAGCCCGGAGACGGCCGCGCCAACGAGGTCGAGCACGACGTCGAAGCCGTCCGGTGCCTGCCTGCGCAGGGCTTCCTCGGCGTCGGGCGAGGTGGAGACCACAACGGGGTCCGCGCCGAGGGCACGCACACGTTCGGCCAGCATGGGAGTGCGTACGGTGCCGGCCACTGTGGCTCCGAGCGATCGGGCCAAGCGTACGGCCATGGTGCCGACGCCGGAGTTCGCCGCGTGCACCAGCACCCGGTCGCCGGGACGGAGGTCGGCACGTGTCCGCAGATTCCACCATGCCGTGGCCAGCGCCTCGGGCAGCGCTGCGGCCTCGGCCAGGCTCCATCCGTCGGGTACCGGAAGCAGGAGGTCCTGCGGCACGAGCACGTGCGACGCGTAGCCTCCGCTGCCGAGCAACGCGCACACCAGGTCTCCGACCTGCCAGCCGGTGACGCCGGGACCTGATGCGACGATCCGGCCGGCGCATTCCAGCCCCGGCACCGCGGACTCGCCCGCGGGCGGCTGATAGTCGGCGTCGCGTTGCAACAGGTCGGCGCGGTTCAGACCGGAGGCGTACACCTCGATCAGCACCTGACCGGCGCCGGGTGCCGGGGTGGGAGCGTCCACCCAGACCGGCATCGGCGGACCGGCCGGTGATCCGCTCGCCGGATCGGTGAACAGCACTTGACGCATCAGCGTTCTCCAGCGGCCGATGGGGATTCGGGACGGAACGGTGTGGGCGCGGTCGCGCGTCCGTCACGGACGACCTCCACGCCGTCCCGGAACACCCGGCGGACCCGCAGATCCATGTCGAGCACGGCGACGTCCGCCGGCCCGCCGGCCCGCAGCGTCCCGACGCCGTCGAGTCGCAGGGCCGTGGCCGGGTTGCGGGTCGCCAGGGCCAGGGCGTCCGGCACGTCGAGGATGCCCGCCTCGGCCAGGGCCCGTACGGTCGGCAGCAACTCCACCCGGTGGGCGAAGCGTTCCCACGAGCCGTCGGGCAGCGTACGCGGCACCGACGCGTTGCCGTCGCTGCTGAGCGTGATCTGGTCGGCCGGCACGCCCCGGGCGAGCAGTTCCGCCACCGCCGCGGTCGGTGCCACGGCGCCGGCGATGCGGGCCGGGTTGATCAGTGGGTTGACGTCGACCCAGGAGCCGGCCGAGCCGAGCCGACCGGCGACGTCGAGCGTCGCGGGGCTGTAGTTGGCGTGGGTCACCTGAAGCCGTCGCGGGTTCGCGCCGGATCCGTCCAGCGCCCGCGCGAGCAGATCCGGATCCCCGACCTCGGTACCGAGGTGTACGTGCAACAGGCAGGCCTTCCCGGTGGCACCGGCCGCCCACTCCAGTTCCCGGAGCAGGCGGGTCAGCTCGGCGAGGTCCGGGCAGGTCGCCTTGTGCTCATACAGAGCGATCTTGACACCCACCAGGTGCGGCAGCAGGTACAGGTCGCGTACCAGCGACCCGGTTACGGTCGGTGGTGGCCAGTGGAACCCGCCGGCCATCGCCCAGGCACGCGGACCGGTGACCGGAAGCGCGTACGTCCGGGCGAGCAGGGCTTCCGGGCTCTTGCTGATCGGGTCGACACCGGGCATTCCGACGCAGGTGGTGGTGCCGGCCTCGACGATCACGTCAGCGGGCAGCTCCGGAATCCTGCTGTGGTACCCGGAACCGCCACCGCCACCGAGGATGTGCAGGTGCCCGTCGACGACCCCCGGCGCCACGATCAGCCCCGCGCAGTCATGGACGACCGTGCCCGGCGGCCCGGTGGTGATCCCCACCGGGCCGCCGGGCGTACCCGCTCTGGATTCATCCACCGGTACGACGGCCAGAATGTCGCGCCCACCGATCACAACCTCGGCGATACCCGCCGACCGCGGGGTGAGCACGGTGCCGCCGTGCAGGATGGTGAGGGTCATGGTCAGCCCGCCGACTGACCGTTGATCGTCACGGCGGGGCGCAGGATGTCCGACAGTCCCCACTTCTCGCCGAGCTTCGCGTAGCTGCCGTCCTCCATGAGCGCCTTCAGCGCCGCCGCCACCGCGTCCCGGAGCTCGTTCTGCTTCTTGCTGACCGCGATGCCGACCGGGATCTCCGCGATCGGCTTGCCGATCAGCGCGTACTTTCCGGGTGACTGCTCGTTGACGACATACCGGATGGACTCCGCGCCACGGATACCGACATCCGCGCGCCCCTGCTCAAGCTGCAGGAGGGCGTCGGCAGTGCCGTTGGTGGTCAGTTCCTGGATCGCCGGCTTGCCCGCCGCCGCGCAGACGTTCTTGCTGAACTCGCTGAGCGCGTTCCGGTAGCCGGTGTCGCCGCTGTCCACCGCCACCTTCTGCCCGCACACATCAGCCTCGGTGCTGAACCCGCCGACCTTGTCCGCCAGGCCGAACAGCTGCGGACCGGTCGTGTAGTAGTCGACGAAGTCGACCGTCTCCCGGCGCGACTCCAGGTCCTGCATGGCCGAGTGGACCAGGTCGATCCTCCCTGTCGCCAGCGACGGGATGTACTGCTCGTACTCCTGGGTCACCAATGCGACCTTCACCCCGAGCTTGTCGCCGATGGCCCGGGCCAGATCAACGTCGAAGCCCTGCCGCTTCTCCTTGTCCTCCGTCCCCTCCGGGAGGTAGGACATCGGCGGATAGACCGGACTGTTCCCCACGTTCAGCCGACCGGACGCGCGGATGGCGTCCGGCAGCATCGCGTTGAGCGGGTTGTCCGACGACGAGGGGGCCGCCGACTCGTCGGCATCGCTGCCACAACCGGCGAGGAGCGCGACGACGACCGCCGCGCCTACCCACATGGCTGATTTTCTCACTCTGTCTCCTCCGGGTTCGCGGATGGGCCGCACCGCGGACCCCGCATGGCCGCCGGCGACCCCGGCGAGCGTGGCCCCCAGTTTTCAAGCGACGGCCATGTCATCGGAAGGGGACATCTTGTCCAGCTTGCCCAAATTAGACTGTACTTCAGGGCCAGGTCACGTCGACCGAGGCGGTGACCGAGAACCGAGAGAGTGGGTATCCGGTGGGAGTCACGATCGAACACGTCCTGGCGCTGCCCGACCTGAACCTGCGGGTGGTGGCCGGTGCGGCCGGACTCGGCAACGAGGTCCGATGGGTGCACGTCAGCGAGACCGCCGACCCGACACCCTGGCTGCGCGGCGGGGAGCTGCTGCTCACCACCGGCCTCAAGATCGAAGATATCGAACAGTTCGCACCATACCTGCACCGGCTCGCGGACGCGGGCCTGGCCGGCCTCGGATTCGGCATCGGGCTGGGGCACCCGGAGGTACCCGAGCCCCTGCTCGTGGCCGCCGAGGAGCGCGGCCTTCCGGTGCTGGAGGTCCCGGTCGACGCCCCGTACGTGGCCATCTCCGAGGGCGTGTCCAACCTGCTCGCCGCCGAGCGGCGGGACACCATCGCGCGGGCGTTCGACGCCCAGCAGGCGCTCACCGCCGCCGCCCTGGAGTCCGGCCGAGGGGGCGTCATCACGGCGATCGCCAATGTCCTGGGCGGGTGGGCGATACTCACCGACACCTCCGCGGCCGTCGTACGGTCCTGGCCGCCGGAGGCGGCCGAGCGGCTGCCGACCCTGCTACCGGACATCATGCGTACCCGGGAGCGGGGCATCCGATCGAGCAGCTCGATGGTCAGCCCGCACGAGTCGATCGTGATCCACCCCCTCGAAGCCCGGGGCCGGATGCGCGGATTCCTCGTCGCCGCGGTACCGGGCGGGGTCGACGACTACAGCCGGATGGTCCTCGCCGGTGGGGTGGCCCTGCTGTCGCTGGAGATGGAGCGCTCGCACGCGGCCGGCCGTCAGCTACGCCGGCTCCGCGCCGACACCCTGGGCCATCTGCTGCGCGGCGCGGTCGCGCTCCCGGTCGCGAGGCAGCACCTGGCCGGCTGGGACCTGGATCCCGATGCGCTACGGGCCGCCGTCTACCTGTGCCCGGCCGGCCGCGGCGGCCAGCTGTACGACCAGGTCACCGAGCTGATGAGCGAGGCCGACCTCCCGGGTGCCGTGGTCGCTCAGACTTCCGGGCCGCACACCCGGGTGGTGGTGCTCACGAACGACTCCGAGCAGACCGGCACGACGCTGGCCCGGCTGGCCTCGGTGCGGCCGGCGGCGGTGCTCGGGCTGGGTGACGTGGTCTCGGCCGAGGGCATCGAGCAGTCGTACCGGGCCGCCGTCCACGCGGCCGAGGTCGGCCAGGCGGAGCGGCGGGCGGTGACCCGCTTCGACGACCTGGAGACCCTGCAGATGCTGCTGCGGGCCCAGTCGCCGCAGGCCCTCGCCAGCTTCGTACGCCGGGTCCTGGGGCAGCTCCAGCAGCACGACCGTGGACGCGAAGGCCCGTTGAAGGCCACCCTGCGCGCGTTCCTGGCGCACAACGGCCACTGGAACGAGACCGCCACCGAACTGGGGGTGCACCGGCACACGCTGCGCGCCCGGATCGACCGGATCGAGCGGATCACCGGCCGCGACCTCAACTCGGCGTACGCCCGGATGGAGCTGTGGCTCGCACTGCTCGCCGACGGCGCGGCCGAATCGGGGGACGACGTCGCGGACGCCTCGGCGGCCGACCGCCCCGGCGACGGCGTCTAGATCGCCCCGGCACTGGACAAGTGGTAGTGGCCAGGGCCGGAAAAATCGACCTCCTGTCAGGTATCGCGTCCCTTGTCGCAGCGGCAAGACTCACCCCAACGCAGACGGGAGAGAGCAATGACGAGCACTGAGCGGACAACTGCCGCCGCTGTGCCCGGGCCGGGGCGACTTGCCGGGCTCGAACGTGTGCCGCTCCGGCACTACGGCCGGTGGATCTCAGCGGCGGTGGTGCTCGCCCTGATCGCCCTGGTGGGTATGGCATTCGCCCAGGGCGGCATCGAGTGGTCGGTCGTCGGACGCTACCTCACCGCCGAGGCGATCCTGCACGGACTGGGCAACACCATCGTGATCACGTTGGCGTCGATGGCCCTCGCCATCGTCCTCGGCGTGGTGGTGGCCGTGATGCGGATGTCGGCCAACCCGGTCATGCGCTCGGTCGCCTTCGGGTACATCTGGCTGTTCCGTGGCATCCCGGTCCTGCTCCAGCTGCTCATCTGGTACAATCTGGCGTTGGTCTTCCCGACCATCGGCTTCGGCGGCTTCCAGGTGCGCATGATCGACGTGATGACGCCGTTCATGGCCGCGCTGCTCGGCCTCGGCCTCCACATGAGCGCCTACACCGCCGAACTCGTCCGGGCCGGCATCCTCTCGGTCGATCGGGGGCAGATCGAGGCCGCCCAGGCGATCAGCCTGACCCCGGGGCAGATCCGCCACCGGGTGGTGCTGCCGCAGGCCATGCGGGTCATCCTGCCTCCACTGGGCAACGAGTTCATCAGCACCCTGAAGACGTCCTCGCTGGCGGCGGTGATCTCGTACGGCGAGATCCTTGAGAGCGCCGAGTTCATCTACTACGCCAACAACCGGGTCATCGAACTGCTCGTCGTCGCAGCGATCTGGTACCTCGTCGTCGTCTCGGTGCTCAGCGTGGCCCAGCACTTCGTGGAGCAGCGCGTCGGGCGCGGCTTCCAGCCCTCGGCGAGACGTACCGGTCGCTCGGCCGGGCGCGCCGGGAAGGGAGACGCGGCATGAGTGGGACGTCCATCGTCCGGGCCATCGAGGTGCACAAGTCATATGGGCCGGTCCACGTACTGCGCGGCGTGTCCCTCGAGGTGCACGCCGGGGAGGTGCTGTGCCTGATGGGGCCGTCCGGCTCCGGCAAGAGCACGTTCCTGCGGTGCATCAACCAGCTCGAACGCGTCGACGACGGCGAGTTGTGGGTCCGCGACGAGCTGGTCGGCTACCGGCTGCACCGGGGCAGACTGTACGAGCTGACCGAGCGGGAGATCGCGCGCCAGCGCCGCGGTATCGGCATGGTCTTCCAACGGTTCAACCTGTTTCCGCACATGACCGCGCTCGGCAACGTGATCGAGGGGCCGCTGCGCGCCCTAAGGCACAACCGCGCCGACGCGCTCACCGCCGCCCGCAAGCTGCTCGACCGGGTCGGGCTGAGCGACAAGTACGACGCCTACCCGGCCCAGCTCAGCGGCGGGCAGCAGCAGCGGGTCGCGATCGCCCGAGCCCTGGCGATGCAGCCCCATCTGATGCTCTTCGACGAGCCCACATCCGCGCTCGACCCGGAACTGGTCGGCGAGGTGCTCGACGTGATGAAGGGGCTGGCCGCCGAGGGCATGCCCATGGTCGTCGTCACCCACGAGGTCGGCTTCGCCCGCGAGGTCGGCGACACGCTCGTCTTCATGGACGACGGCGTCGTCGTCGAGAGCGGGCCCCCGGCCGAGGTGCTCAACACACCGCAACACCCGAGAACCCGGGAGTTCCTCTCCCGCGTCCTCGGCTGAACCACACACCAGACATCTTGAGGCCTAGCGAAAGGTCAGGAATGCCACGTCGTCAGGAGACGCGGAAGTTCGACGTGTGGGGAGTCCCGTTCGACGGGGGCTCGACGTTGGGCTGGCCGGGTTCGCGATACGCACCCGCTCGGGTCCGCGACGCGCTGCGTTGGATCACCCAGCGCATTGAGAACGGCGCCATCTACTCCTTGGAGAGCGACTCGGTGCACGAGGTCGGCGACGACCTGCTCCGTGACCGGGGTGACGTCGAGGTGGTCGGGCACGACATCCTGGCCACCCTCGACGCCTGCTCCACCGCGGTCGCCGACTCGCTGGGAGCCGGCCGCACACCGATCGTCATCGGCGGCGACGACTCCGTCCTCTTCCCCTGCGCCCGAGGGGTGCACGAGGCGTTGCCCGGCCGGGTGGGCATCGTGCACTTCGACGCGCATCTCGACCTGCTCGACCACAACCGCCACCAGGGCCGGGTCAGCCAGTCCAGTGGCATGCGGCGCAGCCTGGAACTGGAGCGCGTCAATGCCGGCGACTGTATCCAGGTCGCCGTGCGCCACTTCAACTTCCCGTCCTCGGCCGAGTTCAAGCGCAAGTCCGGGCTGACCCACATCACCGCCCGGGAGTTCCAGGCGCTCGGCCCGGTTTCCGCGGTCGAGCAGATCCTCGACCGGGTCTCCGGCGCCGACCACCTCTTCCTGTCCTTCGACATCGACGCGATCGACCCGGCGTTCGCCCCTGGGGCCGGCGCGCACGAACCCGGCGGTCTCACCTCGGGCGAAGCACTGGAGGCGGTCCGCCTGCTGGCGCCCTACTGCGACGCGTTCGCCGTCACCGAGGTCAACCCGCTGACCGACCATGCCACGGCGACGACCGCGACACTCACCGCGTATCTGCTGTTCCACTTCGCCGTCTCGGGCTCGGGCGCGGTGCGTCGATGAGCGCCGACCAGAGCCACGGCTACCAAGGCTTCCGAGGGACCGGCATCCGGCTGACCGAGGAGCAGCTGCCACACCTGCAGAGCCACCGTACGGAACTGCTCGGCGATTCCCTGCCCGCGATCCACGCCTTCGACAAGGCACACACGGTGATGCTCACCGAGCAGGGCCTGCTCGACCCCGCCGACGGCCAGGCGATCCTCAAAGCACTGCGCGGCATGGAGGCCCGTGGTGTCGCGGAGGCCCGGATCGAGGCCGGAGGCGGGATGCACTCCGGCGAGCAGTATCTGATCACCGTGCTCGGCGCCGAGACCGGCGGGCGGATCCACCTCGGACGCAGCTCCGGAGACCTGATCGAGGTGGCCCGGAGGATGACCATCCGCCGGCACCTCCACGCCCTGCTGCCGGCCCTCACGGACGTGCGGGCCGTACTCCTCAGCCTGGCCGAGGCGCACCGTGACACGATCATGCCCGGTTACACCCACGGCCAGCACGCCCAGCCGACCACCCTGGCGCACTGGGCCACCATGTTCGAACAGGCCTTCGCGCGCGACGCCGAGCGGTTCCTCGGCTTCCATGGCCGGCTCAACGTCTCGCCCGCCGGCGCGGCCATCCTGACCGGCAGCGACCTGCCGATCGACCGGCACCGGGTCGCCGGCCTCCTCGGGTTCGACGCCCCGCTGCCGCACACCATGGACGCGATCCTCAGCCATGACCTGGAGATGGAGGCGGCGGCACTGCTCGCCACCACCGGTGCCACGCTGGCCCGGATGGCCGACGACCTCTATCTCTGGTCGACGTCCGAGTTCGCGTACATCGAACTGCCCGACCGGTACTGCGGCACGAGCAGCATCATGCCGCAGAAGAAGAACCCGGACGCGCTGGAGGACATCAAGTCGGTTGCCGCTCAGGCGCTCGCCGCTCTGGTGGGAGTGATCACCGCCGAGCGCGGGCCGACCGGCTTCCCGATCCTGGAACGACGCTATTCACAGCAAGCGCTGTGGTCGATGGCGGCGGCGATCACCGGCAAGCTGGGGGACACCGTCGGGATCCTCGCCGATCTTCGCGTCGACCGGGACCGGATGGCCAGACAGGCGGGCGCGCACTGGGCGCAGGTGACCGACGTCGCCACCGCGCTGGTCAGGCACACCGGGCTCGACTGGCGTCATGCGCACCAGATCGTCGGCGTCTTCGTCCGGCTCGCCGTCGAGCGCGGCCTGGGCACCTCGGTGGTGGCCCTGGATCTGCTCGACGAGGCGGCAGGGCAGGTCATCGGGCGGAGAAGCGGCCTGACCGAAGAGCAGTTCGCGGAGGCCATGGACCCGCGCGCCTTCGTCGCTCGGCGAACCATCTACGGCGGCCCGTCGCCCGATGCGGTCCGGCGGGAGTCCGCCCTGTTCGCCGAACGGCTGGCCGCCGATCGGCGCCGGGTCGAGGAGCTGCGGCAGCAGGTGGCCGGTGCCGAGGCGGCGCTGGAGGCGGCCATCGACGCCCTTGTTTCGGAGGACGCCCTCTGATGATCTGTACGGCCACTCGGCGTGAGTATCTTTCGCCGTGACCTATTCGATCAATCCCTGGATGGATCCGGCCGTACCGAAGGAAGACTTCTCGGTGATGGGAGCCGGCCAGAACCGAAAGAGCGACTCCTCTCCCGGATCCGCCTCGTCGTCGGTGCGCGTATGGGCCCGCTTCAGGCGTAGGGAACGACGAGTCCCGACTCGTAGGCGTAGACGATGGCCTGGGCGCGGTCGCGCAGGCCTAGTTTGGCCAGCAGCCGGGCGACGTGCGTCTTGACGGTGTGCTCGGTGACGACCAGCTCTCCGGCGATCTCGGCGTTGGACCGGCCCTTCGCGATCAGCCGCAGCACCTCGAGCTCGCGAGGGGTGAGGTCGGCGGGAGGGCACGAGCGGGGCCGCTGCCTGGCGAACTCGGCGATCAGCCGCCTGGTCACCTGGGGAGCGAGTAACGCGTCCCCACGCGCGATCACCCGGACCGACTCCACCAGGTCCTTCACCCTGACGTCCTTGAGCAGGAACCCGCTCGCCCCCGCGGAGAGCGCGTCGTACACGTAGTCGTCCAGATCGAAAGTGGTGATCATGAGTGCCCGGGTGGGCAGCTCGGCGACGATCTGACGGACCGCCTCGATGCCGTTCAGCTCCGGCATCCTGATGTCCATCAGCGCCACGTCGGGCCGGGACTCCCTGGCCAGCCGCACCGCCTCGGCCCCGTCCGCGGCGGTGCCCACGACGTTGATGTCCGGCTGGGCGTTCAGCGCCGCGGCGAAACCGTGCCTGACCCATGACCCGTCGATGGGTGTCCTCTGCGTCGTGCGGTTCGGGTCTCCCAGCAATGATCACCGCGCGGGCGTAGTCCTCGGTTTGTAACAGACCC